>JAMOUY010000233.1 GCA_027067895.1 Acidobacteriota bacterium | reverse complement strand
AATGGGAACGGACTGTCCGATTAAAATCTTTGCCGTTTCGCCTTCCGATACCCTTAACGTGGGATTTGCAACCTCTTTTGCCTTGCCTATTGATTTTAAAAAGTCCACCTGCAAATACGGAATAGCAAACATCCATGTGGCATTGTCAAGGTTGATAAACTGTCCCGTGCTTGAATTTTCATCACCGGTAGCATTCGGAATTAGCCCGGCTCCGATTTTGTAAGCGGGATTTCTTAAATCCGTCGGAAGAAGCCCCAATTTTTCAAGATTGGAACGATTGACTTCCATCAATTCAAAATCAATAACAACTTCCGATTTAGGCCTGTCAAGCAGACTCACAATTCTATCCGCAATATTTATCTGTTGGGGCGTACCCATTACAACAACACAGTTTAAATCTTTATTATCAAAAATTCCCTTTATATCCGTCAAAAGCCTGAGGTTGTTTTTCAGTTTCTCCGGTTTGGCATACGAGAGATAGTAAACTTTAATAATTTTGTCGTCGTACTTCTGGTGGTTCTGTTTGTTATCCCTTAAAATTATCACAGTTTTTTCGTCAATAATTTTGTAAAAGTTTCCGCTTGCAATCATTAAGGCTTTCAATGCATTATAAAAAGTCATTCCCCTTAAATCTATTGAAATCTGTTTATCCTGAAAAGATTCGTCAAAAAGAATGTTTATACCGGAAGCCTTGCCCAATGCGTGGTAAATCTTTTTTAAACTTGTAGGCCTTGGGAAGTATAAATCTATCGGCTCGTTTGAAGAAGGATTTAATACCGGAATGCCGTTTTTCCCGTATGCTTTTTCTTTGGCAACAGTTATGCTGTTTTCTTTTTTTTCCTTTGAAGCCTTTATTTTTTCAATGGTAGCGGTAATGGCATTTACCCTGTCGTAAACGTACTGATTTGTAGGGTCATACATTAAAGCGATTTTGTACTCTGCTATCGCCTTGTCGTATTCTTTCTTTAACTCATACTGTTTCCCCTTTTTTATGTGATATTTAGAGGCATTGTTTTTTGCCATTTCCCACTTTACTTTGAATTCAACGTTATCCGGATGGTCAAGAACAAGTTTACCGAAATACTTAGCCGCTTCATCCCAGCGTTTCATTTTAAAAGCGTTCATCGCCTCGTCATACCCTTCCGGTTTAAAGCAAGAAACGGTAAAAAGAATGATTAAAATAAGGGGAACAATCCTTTTCACTAAAAGCCTCCTTTATTTTCAAGGTTTATTTTTTTTGTTTCGTCAAATCCCAAAGCACCGATTTCAACATAAGTTTTGTCAATTTTTTTAAGAACAAATTTATCAAAAAACTTCTCTCCCTCTTTGAAAACGAAAAGTTCGGGACCTTTTGTTATTACGCAAGCCTTTACTCCGCTTTTTGTCTCAATTATCCCGATAATTTTAAAATCAACAATGGGAAAAACGTTTTCGTCTAAATTGTCTTTTGTTTTTTCGTTTTCATTCAATTTGGATTTTTCTTCTTGTTTTTTAGTTTGTTGAGATGAATTATTAAAGTTATAAGCGGCATTTCCATACTGAAATATGTTTCGTTTTAACACAAAAGTTTTTTTCAATTCTTTTGTTTTGTCGGAAACCGAAAATGGTTTTATACTTTTAAATTTGGCTATCATAATTCTTAAAACAGTCTTACTTACTTTGTTTCCGTTGTTAACGGCAATTCCGTCGTCTTCCGGCAGAAAAAACACAATTAAAGCAACGAGAATAAGAATTATTATCCCTGTTTTCTCTCTTGACGAAATTCTCATTTTGTCCCCCGGTAGTAAACAACCATATCAACGGTTGCCGAAATAGAGTTTGCCTCAACCGCGTTAACGGATATTCTTTCAACGGCAACAGGAAAAGGAATATTTTCCAATTCGTTTAATACCCTTCTGAAATTATAGTAAGTTGTTTTCATCGGTATGTGAATAACGATTTTTATTATGCCAAGTCCTTTTAATTTCTTTTTGTTGTAAGAAATATGCTGAAAAATAACGTCATGGCTTTTTAAAATGTCGTATATCCTGCCTGTTAACCTCGGAAAATCATTTTCAAGAATTCTCAACTTCTTTTTCTTAATATTGGCAATGGTTTTT
>JAMOUY010000232.1 GCA_027067895.1 Acidobacteriota bacterium | reverse complement strand
ACTGGCGATTATCCTTTCAATTCAAACGGTAAAAGGACAAGGAAAAATTAAAATTGCCTATGTTGATATGGAGTATATTCTGGAAAAATTGCCGGAATATCAAACAGCCATCAGAGAACTGGAAACACGAGCCATCAAATGGAAAGCCGAAATTGAAAAAAGAAATAGCGAAATTGAAGACCTAAAAAAAAGTCTGGAGCAAGAAAAAGTATTGTTGACCAAAGAACTGTTACAAGAAAAAGAAGAGGAAATAGCCTTCAAAGAAAAAGAACTATTAAAATATCAACTGGAAAAGTTTGGACCCGAAGGTGATTACATCCTTCAAAAACAACACTTGGTAACACCGGTGCAAGACAGAGTCTTCGGTGCCGTGACTAAAATCATCCAAACCTCAAAATATGATATTATTTTTGATAAGTCTAATGATAAACTCGGATTGATTTATACCAGTACCAAACTGGATATTTCCGACAAAATTTTAAAACTGATAACCAAAGAACGAGGCAAGGAAGAACGAACCAAAAAAGCCAAAGAAAAAAAGAAAAAGAAAGAAGAAGCGCTAAACGAAGCCCAAAAGAAAAGAAAAGAACTGGCTGAAAAACGTAAGAAAGAACGCGAAGAAAAACGCAAGAAAGCATTGGAAGAAAGAAAAAAGAAAAGAGAAGCGCTCCAAGAAAAAAACAAACCCAAAGAAAAAGAAACTGCCGGTAAAGAAACAGATAAAGAAAAAAGCGACTTAAAAGAAGAAGGAAAAAAAGAAAAAACGAAAACGGCGGATAAAACGGAAGAATCTCCGGAAAAAGAAAAATCCGGAGAAACCAAAGAAAAAGTAAAAGAAAAACCCGTTAAAAAAATGACACGGGAAGAATTGATAGCCAAACGAAAAAAAGAACGCGAAGAAAGACGTAAAAGAATTTTGGAAGAAAGACGTAAAAAAAAGGAAGAAAAAGAAAAGAAAAATCAAGGTAATCAAGAAGAAGAAAATAATAACTAAGGATAATAAATTAAAAACAGAAATATTATGAGACACTTAAAACTAGTACTAGCAGCATTGTTACTATGGATGGGAACAACTACTGTAAACGCACAAAAAATCGCTCATATCGATGTGCAAAAAATCATGACTGAAATGCCTGAATTCAAATCAGGTCAAGCACAACTCAAAAAGTTGTATGCAACGTATCAAAAAGAATTTCAAGAAATGCAAGATGCCTATCAAGCCAAATTGAAAAAATACCAAGCAGAATCTTCAACCGTTTCGGAACAAGAAAATCAAAAAAGAGTGAAAGAACTCATGGAAATGGAAAAAAACATTGCCAAATCCCAACAAGAAATTCAAGAAGAAGCTGCTAAAAAAGAAGCCGAACTCATGAAACCTATCCAGGAAAAATTGATGAAAGCCATTCAAGATGTAGCCAAAGAAAAAGGTTATGAATATGTATTTGACAGCTCAGGCCCTACTAACTTAATCGTAGCCAACGGACCCGACTTATTTACTGCGGTAAAATCTAAATTAGGCTTCTAATAAAATATAAATTCAGATAAAAAAATCCCGGCGTTGTCGGGATTTTTTTATATCACAATAATTAAAGCAACTTTTGTTACAATTAATTTGTTATATAAAATGATTTTTGTTATATTACGCGAAATTAATAAAAATTACCCCTGTTATATTTTGTAATTTTGAAACATTAAAAATTATTAACAAATAAAACTTTATTATTATGAAGTCTTTAAAAGAAAAATTATATAAAAAAATTGAAGAACATCGTCCCAGAACCAAACGATTGGCTAAGGAATACGGTGATGTTGTAGTTGATCAAGTAAGAGCCGGACAAATTATCGGTGGTATGCGCGGAATCAAAAGTTTGATTACCGATATTTCATACCTCGATCCTTATGAAGGCATCAGATACAGAGGTTACACCTTGCCCGAAGTTTTTGAAAAACTCCCCAAAGCCGAAGGCGCTGAAATGCCTTATGTAGAAGGCTTGTATTATTTGTTATTGACCGGTGAAATTCCCAGTCAAAAACAAGTGGAAGCCGTAATTATGGATATGAACAACAGACGTATCATCCCTAAATACGTATGGGATGTAGTC
>JAMOUY010000231.1 GCA_027067895.1 Acidobacteriota bacterium | reverse complement strand
TATGTTGCTTCAATTATTCCCGCATAATCAGGTGCAATAATCTCCCTGAAATTGTGCAGATACACAATAAGGCCTGAGAAAGAGTTTGCAAAAACGATGTACAAACCGCCGACAAGCCTTGATTTAATAATTGTCTCAAAAAAATAAAAGTGGGCAAAAACGCTTAAAAGCATAAAAACCGTATTTTTCAGGGACAGAAGAAAGGGATTGAAACCGAATTTTATTCCGAAAACAAGGGAAAAAATCAAATAAAAGAGCAAAAGAAATGAAAAAACTCTCAAAAGCGGAAAATCCTTCTCGCTTACAGACAAAACAATTGAAGAAAAAAATAGAAAAGACAAAATTATCGCATGATAGTTTTTCCATAACACAAACCCGATTTTGCCTTTTGCGTTTAACGGAATTTTTGCCGAAAAAACGCTGAAAGAATTTTTCTCAACGTCTATGCCTAAAAACACAAAAAGAGAAAAGACAATCAACAAAATGAGAAGAAAAATCTCACCCTTTGACAATTTTAAGTATTTTTTTAACAACATCTTCTATCTCCATTCCGGTGGTATCTATGTAAACAGCGTCGTCAGCCTTTTTCAAAGGGGCAATATCCCTTGACGAATCCTGCTTATCCCTTTCTTTCTGCTGTTTCAGAATTTCCTCAAAAGATATTTCCATCTTAGGATTTTTTTCTTTCAACTGCTTATACCTTCTCCTTGCCCTCTCCTCGGCAGAGGCGTCAAGGAAAAATTTATACTTTGCGTCGGGAAAAACAACCGTGCCAATGTCTCTGCCTTCCAAAACGGACGGCCTTGAACTTCCTATTTTTCTCTGCTGTTCGGTTAAAATTTTTCTCACAACCGGGATTTTTGAAAAATCGGAAGCAAGTTTTGAAATCTCGGGGGTTAAGATTTTATCCGAAACGTTTTCACCGTTAAGGTAAATATTCCCCTTTTCGTCAAAGTCAATGTCCAATCCCTTCAAATCCTCTTCCGTTATGGTGTCATCGGGGGTTTTGCCCTTTTGCTTTAAAAACAGAGCAACCGCCCTGTACATTGCACCCGTATTGAGATAAAAGTATCCCAATTTTTCGGCAACTATCTTTGCAACCGTGCTTTTCCCCGCGCCGGAAGGTCCGTCAATGGCAATAACGTTTTTCTTCATAATCCAAGCACCTCTTTCAAAACTTTTATAAATTTTTCGTCATCTTTTCTAAGCCCAAAACTCATTCTAATCCATGTCGGCATATCGTATCCCTTTAAAGGCCTTACAATTACGCCTCTTTTCTGCATTTCCTCAAAAACCTGCATTGAATCCCTCTCGGTGTCAATCGCTATAAAGTTTCCCTCTTCCGCAAGCACTCTTAAACCCAATTTTTTCAATTCAGGCAAAAGAAAGGATTTTTCCTCTTCAACGTGGTTTTTGGATTTTTCAACATGGTCAACGCAGTCAAGCGCCTTTATGCAGGCTTCCTGCGCAAGAAGGTTGAGATTGAAAGGGGAACGAACCTTTTCAAGTTTTGAGATTAAATCGGGGTTTCCAAAGCCGTATCCGACTCTCAATCCCGCAAGGCCGTAAATCTTTGAAAAAGTCCTTAAAATTAGCACGTTGTCCTTGCGCCACTCCTTTATATACTTCATGCTGTCGGGATAATCGTCCCTGTCAATAAACTCGTAGTATGCCTCGTCAAGCACAATCAAAATATTTTCAGGCACTTTTTCAACAAAGTTGTCCAAATCCTTTGAGGTAATAACCGTTGTTGTGGGATTGTTGGGGTTTGCAATGTAAATTATCTTTGTTTTGTCGTCAATTGCCTTTAAAAAACCGTCAAGGTCGTGGGCATAATTTTTTGCAGGAATTTCCTTAAAACCGTGGTTTGACGCAAGGGTTGCTATTTTATACATTGCAAAAGCGTATTGTGAAAAAATTGAATGCTCGCCGTAATCAAGAAAAGCCTTAGCGCAGTATTCAATCAACTCGCACGAGCCGTTTCCGAATATTATCCAATTAGGTTCAAGACCGAACACAGAAGCGACTTTTTCCCTTAAATAGTAGGCTCCGCCGTCGGGGTAATAGTGTATGTTTTCAATTTTTTCCCTTAAAATTTCCGCAACTTCCTTCG
>JAMOUY010000230.1 GCA_027067895.1 Acidobacteriota bacterium | reverse complement strand
TTCTTTGGGAAATCCTTCTTCAACAACCTTTTCTATGGCGCCGCCCAAATCCGTGCCCTGCATGGAAATCATATCGGTATCAATTGAATCAACAAACATTGAAACAGCGTCGTAATCGTCGGTTAAAGGACAGATAATCTGGCATCTTCCGGCAAAAACAGCAACACCGACCCTGTCTCCGTTCATTTTTTCAAGAAGTTTGTAAATTATGTTTTTCACTGCGTCAAGCCTTGACGGTTTAATATCGGTTGCATTCATTGAGTTTGAAACGTCAATGAGAAAGAAAATATCCCTTCCCTTTCTCTCACCCTTTTCCAAAGATGCCCCGAATCTAGGTGAAGCAAGGGAAAGAATAAGAAAACCTGTTGCGAGAATAAAGAAAAACCTTTTAAAAAACCTTCTGTCAAGTGAGTATGACTTAAAACTCTTTTTTAAGCCTGTTTTTTCCAGAAATCTTTCCTTGGAAAAATAGGAAAGATAAAAAATCAAAGCCAAAACAGGCAGTATGGCAAGCAAATACAGAAATTCAACCCTTCCGAAATTCATTCTTTCACCCTCAAAATCAAATTATTTAAAGCAACGTGAAGCAGAAGCAAAATCAAAGCGGTTAAAAGAAGCGGATAATATCTGTCCTTCCAAACAGTAAACCTTTTAACCTCAATTTTTGTTTTTTCAAGAGAGTCAATTATTGAGTAAATTGTTTTAAGTTTTTCGGAATCAGTCGCCCTGAAATACTCTCCCCCGGTCATTCTGGAAACCTTTGTCAAAAGCGCTTCGTCAATCTCAACAGGCACCTTGACGTATGTTTCCATACCGAATGCGTTTTTCTGGGGAATTTCCGCAAACCCGTTTGTGCCTATGCCTATTGAGTAAATCTTTATTCCCAATTCTTTGGCAAGTTTTGCCGCACTTAACGGGTCTATAACTCCCCTGTTGTTTACACCGTCGGTAAGAAGGATTATAACCTTTGACTTTGCCTTTGACTTTCTAAGCCTGTTTACGGCGGTTGCTATTGCCATTCCTATTGCCGTGCCGTCTTCTATTGAGTCAAGTTTTGTATCCCTGATTATTTTTTCAAGCATTCTTTTGTCGGTTGTAAGGGGGCACTTTGTTATTGCGTATCCTGCAAAGGCAATAAAGCCTATTCTGTCGTATTTTCTCTTTTTAACAAAGTCAAGCGTTGTCTTTTTGGCAACCTCAAACCTGTTTTTAGGCTTGAAGTCAAGCGCCTTCATTGAGGAAGAGGTATCAAGGCAAAGCATTATGTCTATTCCCCTTGTTTCCTGCTTCTCATAGCCTTTTCCCGTCTGAGGCCTTGCAAGTGCGAAAATCATCAAAACCAAAGCGATAAGGGGAAGAAAGTAAGAGATTTTATACAGCAGGTTTTTGTAATTTTTAGGCGTCAATTCAACCAAAAAAGAGGAAAAGTAAAGCCCCGTATTTTTCCCGTAAAGTTTTTTGTAAAGAATGTAGCCTAAATAAAACGCAATAGGCAGAAGCAACAGCACAAGAGGATACTTAAACCTGAACATCGCTCTCCCCTTCCTCTTTTTCCACTCTCTTGCATATACTTTCGGCAAACTGATAGAGTTTGTTCACCGTGGCGTTTATTTCCGACTGTCCGGGAACATACTTTGCAAACTTAACCATATCGCACACTTCAAAAAAATCTCTAATCAAGGTTTCCTCTTCAAAATTAACCTTTTTCTTTATCAAATCCATAACCTCATGGCTTGTTTTAGAGTCGTAATCAAAATCAAACACCCTTCCCAAAAACCTTTTCGCAATTTCGCTTAACTCAACAAAAAACTCCTTAACCTTTCCTTCTTTGAGATAGGTTTTTGAAAGAAGGTTTGAGACAAGGTTCTTAACCTCAATGCACGGCGGGTCGTAAACTATTTCTTTTTTAGGCTCTTCTTTTTCCATTCCTTTAATCTTTGCAATTAACTTTTTCAAAATAAAGAACAAAACCGCCAACAGCAACAACCCGGCAAGCCCGTATTCGGCATACTTTTTAAGGTAAGAGTAATCGGGTTTTATGCTTGACTGAGGTTTTAAGGGATTTATGTCTTTTTTATTTTGCGGAAGAATGGAAACAACCTCAATTTTCGGAATAG
>JAMOUY010000229.1 GCA_027067895.1 Acidobacteriota bacterium | reverse complement strand
AATTTGTTTTAAATCTTTTTTTTCTATGTCGTTTTGCTCAACTGCTTTGTTTACAAGTGTCCTGCATTTATGAAGCAGGTCTATTACGTTTTGGTCTGCGTTCACCACGCCTTTTCTTATATCGTTTAAAAGTTGCTCGGCCTTGTGCATTGTCTTGCTTAAAGTTTTCATTTCAGCCATTGCGGAAAGGCCTTTTATTGTGTGAAGAATTCTGAATAATTCATCGGTGTAATTTGAGACAGTCTCTCCATTTGCAGGGCTTTCTTCCGCTGTTTTCAGGGTTTTGTAAAATTTTTCGTTTAATTGAAGTATTTCGTTGATTATTCCTTTTTTGTCAGTCATCTCAGTAATACCTGAATAAATTTGGCAGTTTGTAAATTATTGTTTTCCCTTTCAGTATATCAGTAAAAGCGTTTTTCTTTAAGCAGTTTTTCTTTTTTATTCTTATTCCAAGCAGGTTGTCGGAATTGTTTGTCAGAAGATAATTTGCCGGAATAAAATGATGGTATTTTAATGGGTCTGACATTGCCCAGCCTTTTTGGGGATAGTAAATTTCAACAACAGCGTGCAGACTTTTACCGGATATTGTTTTTGCTTTTTCAATTTTTATGACATACCTTATTCTTGCCGGAATTCCGCAGAGGGAAAGCATTTTGACTGTGGTTTTCGCCGCGGTGTTGCAGTCGCCGATAAAGGGCGATTTTTCCGTTGAAGAGTATTTGAATTTGTATGCCACAAAATTTAAGACTGAATTGACGACGGAAAAGTAATCTTTCTTGTTTTTTGTTAGTTTTTCAATTATCGGTATAAAGATTTCCGCATTTTTTTTGTTTTTTTCAATAAGTTTCAAAAGTTTTTCGTCTTTAATTTCATAGGGATATGGCACTTTTATTCTAAACGGCGTTGTGTTGACATTTACATAAACGGTTTTTCCTTCCGTTTTTATTGAGTAGTTTGCGTTGTCGTAATCTTTGATTGAATTTGTTTTTTCCGAAATCAGGTATGTGCATTTTACAGGAATTTGTTTGGAAAAAACAGCGTGGGAAAGTAGGAAAACGAAAATAAGGAAAATCGCTTTTCTCATTTCAAATCTTTGTTTATGGCGTCAAGTATTCCGTTTATGAATACTCCGCTTTCGCTGTCTCCGTATCTTTTGCCTATTTCAATCGCTTCGTTTATTACAATCGGCGGGTCAAGGTCTTCGTAAAGCAATTCGTATGTTGCAATTCTTAAAATGTTTCTGTCTATGGTTGACATTCTTGAAAGTTTCCAATGTTTTGATTTTGATTCAATTGTTTTGTCAATAAACGGTTTGTTTTCAAGCACTTTTTTGAAAAGTTTTTCGGCGTATTCCTTTATTTTTCTGCTTGCCTTCGCCCTTTCTTCATCTGCATAGAAGTTTTCAAGAATGTAGTTAGGGTCAAGTTTTGTCGTATCGTATGCGTACAGCATAAACAACGCGTATTCTCTTGCCTTTCTTCTGTTTCCCATAAATTCATTCCCCTTTTTCGGTGGAAATTATATCATAGAAAAGAGAAAAACCTGTCATATAATTGAATGAGGGGGAAACAAAAGTTGTGAAATACTATAAAGTTGCGGTTATTGATTTAAAGAAAACCTATACCTTTGTATCAAACAGGGAGATAAAGCGGGGATGCTTCTGCCTTGTTAAGGTGAGAAAAAGGCATTACGTCGGCATTGTGCTGGAAGAGGACGGCAATCCCGACAATTCAATAAAATACACCGAAATATCCTCCGTTTACGAAAGTTTTCCTTCTCTGTCGGAAGGTTATCTAAATTTCATTAAAACAGTCTCAAACTATTACTTTACCGATTCAGCCGTTTTTTATTCCATTGCCCTTCCTTCGGGAATTTTTAAGGGAATTGAATACGAGTATTCGCTTAATTCCGAAAAATTAGGCTTGTTTCTGACCGAAAATGAACTTGAAATCGTTTCCCTTTTGAAAGACAATCCGATGAAGTTGAAGGAAATGAAAAAGGTTTTAAAAACCGGGGACGAGTTGATTTCCTCTTTGAAAAACCTTGAAAAATTGGGCATTGTGAAAAAAGAGATTGCAGACCCGTTTAAAAGGGCGGACAATTTGAAAAGAAAAGCAGTT
>JAMOUY010000228.1 GCA_027067895.1 Acidobacteriota bacterium | reverse complement strand
GTCTATGTCTCCCACACCGTTTTGATATTTCAACCTCTCAATTCTTTCAACCTCGGACTGCAATTTTAAAGAAGCAAGAGCGGTTTTGTAATTTTGGTATTCCTTCAAAACCTTTGAATACGCATCCGACACTTCCCTTCTAACGTTTAATTTTACGCCTCTGTACAATTCAACCGCAGACTCCTGCTCTTTCTTTGCCTGCTTAATTTTTTTATGCCTTCTTCCCATGTCAAAAATGGGAAAAGAAACGTTTGCCGTTACAGTCCAAAATTTGTCCGAATAATCTATGTTGTTTCCGTTTACGCCCATCAGATTTGCGTTTAAACTAACCTTGGGCTTCCAATCAGACTTTGCTATTGTTATCCCGTACTGTTTTATTTTTACAAAACTTTGCGCATTCATTAAATCGCTTCTGTTCTCATAGGCTTTGTCAACCAATAGATTTAACTCGGGAAGGTCAAGTTTGGGCTCTTCTTCCGCCTTAAACTCAAAAGAATAACCGCTTAAATCGTCTTCCCCAAGCAAGTTTTCAAGAGCATGCATAAGAGAAGTCCTTGCCTGCTTCAAAGTTTCAATCTTTAATTTCGCTTCTTCTATCTGATAATCAACCTTGTACAAATCTATTTCGGCAAATTTACCTAATTTATACCCTTCTTCAATGTGTTTTTTCAAACTTTCAAGTGAAGCAAGATAAGAATTGAGAGACTCCAACCTCTTGTCAGCGGAAATAATTCCGAGAAAAAGCCTGACAACGGAATAGCGGGTATTCCATTTTAAAGAATTCAATTGATAAAAAACACTTTTCTTTTTCTCTCTTGCCATCTTTTCCGAAGCCTTTATCTTTCCGCCGGAATAAATGGGAAGTTTATAATCAAGACTCCAATACCAATACTCGTCGTCAAACGGCATATTGGCAAAACCCGCAAGAATAAGGTCTTTACTCATAGGACGAATTACATTCTCGTCGCTTGACTTTTTAAAGCCTGCGTTTAAGTCAAGTTCTCCGTATTTGACTTTATCCGCAGCCTTAACCCCGTATTCGCTCGCCTTCAAATTCAATTTCAAAGACTTTATTCGGGGATTATTTTCCAAAGCCTTGTTTACAGCCTGCTCCAAAGTAAGCACTTTGGAAAAAGCAAAAATAGGCAGGAAAAACAAAAATAATAAAACTTTCGGTTTAAACCTCATACCAAAACCCCCTTTAAAAAAATTTTTACCATTTCTTTACAATCTCTTTCTATGTCATAAAGCCTGCCGGATAAAAAATGCTTTAAAACCGTTGATTGAACAATCCCTATGAATAGTTGCGCGGCAACTTTTGAATTTACATCGTCCCTTATCTCCCCTACCTTTTTTTTTGATTCAATAAATCCCGAAACCCTGTTAAGCATTGAGAGATAAAAAGAAAACATCTTCTCTCGCAAATCTTTTTCGTTGTGGATTGAAGTTTCCGACATAATTAGAATAGTTACGCCCTTTACCTTTTTCAAATAGCCTAAAATCTTGCACATAAGAGTTAGAAAAAAATCCTGTGCCTTTAAACCAAAATCAATCTCTTCAACAATTGAAACCATATTGTTTTTCACAGTCTCTACAACCGCAATTAAAATATCCTTTTTGTCCTTAAAATGCCTGTACAAAGCAGGCTCCGAAAAACCCATCTTTTCCGCAAGGTTTTTTATGGTAAGCCTGTGAAAACCCTCTTCAACCATTATCTCAATAGCCTTTTCAACTATTTCAGCCTGCCTTTTTGTCAATTCCATAGCATCTCCCGTTATGTTAGTTAACACTAACTAACATAACTCTTTTTTAAAAAAAGTCAAGAAAAAAGTAATTTTTGCTAATAAAAAACAAACAAAAACACACTAAACCGCAAAATTTGGCAGAATTTTATCTTTTTAATAAAATGCAATCTACGGGGTAAATTGCTTGTATAACATGTAAAGTTTGTCCGATTGTTTGGAATAAATCACATAAACAAAGTATGGCATTGCCAGATTCTTTATTTGAAAGAAAAGTGGAGCCACCGGGGTGTCTTCGACACTTAACCCCCGACCTTCCCGATGCCAATCGGGATGCTCTACCAACTGAGCTACGGCAATTTAATTCCCAATCTTTCTATA
>JAMOUY010000227.1 GCA_027067895.1 Acidobacteriota bacterium | reverse complement strand
CTCCGGCGATTTTGCGATAAATTTGAATATGAGAAAAATTATGACAACTCCGATTAAAATATCCGCAAATGGCGGAAGGTGAAGAAACAACAATCCGTAGCAAAAAACCATGCTTATTAAAGCAACGGTTATGGCATAGGGCAACTGTGTCCTTACATGGTTTATGTGGTTGCATCCGCTTGACATTGAAGACATTATGGTTGTATCGGAAATGGGTGAGCAGTGGTCTCCGAAAACCGCGCCGGAAAGAATTGCCGCAACAGTCGGAAAAAGGTAAGGGGTATTAAGCACAAGCGGAATTAAAAGGGGATAGCCTATCGCCATTGTGCCCCACGATGTCCCTGTTGCAAAACTTATAAGCGCGGAAATCAAAAACGCAAGCATAGGGTGAAGGAATACCGGAAAACTCTCGGGAAAGAGGGAAACAACGTAATCCCCCGTTTTCAAAACACCGCAGATATGTCCCAAACTCCACGCAAGGGAAAGTATGACAACCGCAAGCACCATGCTTTTCAAACCGTCAAGCCACGCCTCAATTACCCTGTTAAGTTTCATATACCTTAAAGCAAGGATTGAGGCGACAAAACACCCTGCGGAAGAGCCCCAGATAAGCGCCGAAAAACTGTCGGAATTTGCAAAAATCTCCCTGATTGAAGATGTGTTTTCCCCGTATCCTGTGTAAAAAATTCCTGAAAGGGTTACTATTACCACAAAAACAACGGGAAGTATGCCTAAAAGCAAGTCTCCGTCTTTGCTTTCTTTTCTTTCAACTTCGCAAATTTTATTTAAAGCATTTTGCTCCGCTTTAAGCATAGGGCCGAAATCCTTTCCCGTAAAAGCGACAAAGAAAACAAAAACAAGGGTAAGAATTGGATAGAAGAGATATGGGATTGAGTAAATAAAGGCGGAATATCCGTCAAGTTGAACACCGTATTGGTGAAACAAACCGTTAAGAATGCTTATTTCAAACCCTATCCATGTTGAAATTACCGCAATTGCCGTTACTGGTGCGGCCGTTGAGTCAACAATATAACTTAACTTTTCCCTTGAAACGCCGTAAGCGTCCGTTATTGGCTGCATTGTTTTGCCAACGATAAGGGTGTTTGCGTAATCGTCAAAGAAAATGACAATGCCTGTAATCCACGAGTAAAGCATCGCCCCTTTTCTTGACTTTATTTTTGAGGAAAAATACCTGACAACCGCTTCGGTTCCGCCTCCCGCATGAATAATTCCCACCATTCCCCCAAGCAAAACCGTAAAAATTATTATTGAAACATGGTCTTTTGTGGCAACAGAAGAAACAATCTCATTTGACAAGGTGTCGGCCAAAGCCTTAAAGGGATGAAATCCGTTTATTATAAGCACTCCCGAATAGATACCAAACAGAAGGGAAAGAATTGTTTCCCTGAAAACAAGGGCAAAGAATATGGCAAGAAGGGGGGGAATTATTGAAAGATAACCGGCAATTACCCTTACCTTTTTTATTTTTAAATCCGAAAACCTTGCCTCAAAAACCCCGGTTTTTTCAAAAGATATTCTTTCGCCTTCAATATTTATCACATTGTCTTTTTTTAGTTTTTCAACACCTTCCGAAGAAATTCCGCTTTTAAGCACAGAGTATGAGTGCCCTTTATGAAAAACGGCGCCGGTATTTTGAGAAAACACAGGCGCCGCAAATATGAGAAACAAAATTGTAATTACAAGTTTAACTCTTTTTGTCCTCAGTTTTTTCCTCTTTTATCAATCCCAATTCTTTTCTGATTTCTCTTTCTATTTTTTCCGCAATATCCGGGTTTTCCTTTAAAAACTTTTTGGCATTTTCTCTTCCCTGTCCAAGCCTTGTTGAGCCATAAGAATACCAAGAACCGCTTTTTTCAACCAATCCGAAAGAAACACCGTAATCAAGAATTTCGCCTTCTTTTGAAATCCCCTCGCCAAACATTATGTCAAATTCGGCATACTTAAACGGCGGCGCAACCTTGTTTTTCTGAACCTTTGCCCTTGTTCTGTTGCCTATTATTTTGTCTCCGTCCTTTATAGCGGCAATTCTTCTAATTTCAATTCTAACGGAAGAGTAAAACTTCAAAGCGTTTCCGCCCGTGGTTACTTCGTTGCTTCCGTAA
>JAMOUY010000226.1 GCA_027067895.1 Acidobacteriota bacterium | reverse complement strand
GCCCTATGCCATAACTGTTGCTTTAATAAGCATGGTTTTTTGCTACGGATTGTTGTTTCTTCACCTTCCGCCATTTGCGGATATTTTAATCGGAGTTGTCATAATTTTTCTCATATTCAAATTTATCGCAAAATCGCCGGAGGTTTGCAATGAAAACAAGGGGAATTGATTTTCTTGAAAAAAAAGGAATTTCCCACAAAGTTTACCAATACGACCACAAGGTAAAAGGCGCCGAGTTTGCCGCAGAGGCTACGGGAATTGAACTTGAAAGAATGATAAAAACCCTTGTGGTTTGCGACGTAAAGGGAAAAGATTTCTTTTTTGTCCTTATGCCGGGAGACAAAAGCGTTGATATGAAAAAACTTGCCAAATGCCTCGGTTTGAAAAAAATGAGAATGTCAACCGTTGACGAGGCGCAGAAACTTACAAATTACCTTGTCGGGGGAATCAGTCCTTTCGGCTCAAAAACAAAGTTAAAGGCAGTTCTTGAAAAATCCCTTGAAAGGTTTGAAAAAGTCGGGATAAACGGAGGGGGAAGGGGGATTATTGTTGAATTGTCCCTTAATGATTTGAAAAAATTGCTTAATCCTGTTGTATGCGATGTTACCAAAGATTAGGATTAAAGTTATTTTGTTTTCTTTCGGTTTTAGGTTTGACCTTTTCTCTCTTTTCTGGTATAAAATTTAATTTGAACGGTTATGAAACTATAAAGGAGGAACTATACAATGGAAGTTATTTTGAGAGAAAACGTTGAAGGACTCGGAAAGAGGGGAGATATAGTCAGAGTAAAGGACGGATACGCCAGAAACTATCTTATCCCCAGAAGGCTTGCGGTTGCGGTAACACCGGGAAATATCAAGCAGATTGAACTTGAAAAGAAAAATTGGGCGTTGAAACACCAGAAAGAAATTGAGGCTGCCGAAGCGGTAAAAGACATAATTGAGAAAATTACCATTACCGTTACAAAAAAAGCAGGCGAAAACAATCAACTTTTCGGTTCGGTTACCGCTCAGGATATTGCCGATGCTTTGGCTAAGGAAAAGGTTGAGATTGACAAAAAGAAAATTGAATTGCCCGAGCCTATCAAAGAGTTGGGAACTTTTCCCGTTAAAATCAAAATCCATCCCGAAGTTGTTGTTGAATCCAAAGTTTACGTTGTAAGCGAATAAGAAAAAGTTTTTGAATACTCAGCCCGGTTTTTTAATCCGGGCTTTTTTTATTTTACGACTATGCAGAATGCGATTGCGTAATCCCTTTCGTGGGATATTGAAATATCTATATTTTCCGCAAGTTTTCGGTCAATAAAAACCTTTGGTTTTCCGTTTTTTTTCAAAATCTCAATTCTTTGCCATGAAAACGGACTGATGTTGAATGCTTTGTAAACAGCCTCTTTCCCTGCAAACCTTGAAGCGAGAAATTGAATTTTGTCCTTTCGTTTGTAAAATTCTTTCAACTCTCTTTCGGTTAAAATTCTTTTTGCAAATCTGTCGCCGAATTTTTTTAACGCTTTTCTTATCCTTGAAATTGAGACAATATCAACACCGCTTGAAATATTCATGTTTTTATTCTAATAAAAAATCAATCTTTGGGATATAATTTTGTTATGAAAAAAGAAATTTTGTTTTTAAGTTTAATTTTTGTTTTGTTTTTTATGCTTTCTTCTGTTGGTTGCGGCTATTCACCCCAAACCGATAAAGATACTTTGGTAATACTTGTTGACGGTTATCCGAGGACGTTTGACCCGCGAATGGGAATAGACCTTGCGTCTCAAAGGGTTTTTCAACTTGTTTACAACGGTTTGTTTGTCAGGGATGAAAATGGGGAATTGGAAAAAGATTTGCTTGAAAGTTACAGTTTTAAAAACAATTCTGTTTTTGAATTTAAGTTGAAAAAGGGAATTAAATTTCACAACGGAGAGGAATTGACGGTTGACGACGTTTTTTACACCATTGAGACTTTGATAAAACAGGGCTCTTTAAAGTCTGCGCCATTTCTTGAAATCGGGGAAATGAAAAAAACGGGAAAATATTCGGGAAAAATTTTGCTGAATAAAAAAGACCCGTCTTTCCCGGTGAATCTTTGCGACGGTGCTTTCGGAGTTGTTTCTAAAAAAGATGGTTTTTCCGGCAC
>JAMOUY010000225.1 GCA_027067895.1 Acidobacteriota bacterium | reverse complement strand
CAAAATGGAAAAAATAATTTCCGTAATAAAAAAAGTTGCAAAAACAGACGCAACGGTTTTAATAAGGGGCGAAAGCGGGACGGGAAAAGAGGTTGTCGCAAAGGCAATACACAATCTAAGCAACAGAAAAAACAAAAAATTTGTAGCCGTAAACTGCGCATCCATTCCCGAAACCCTGCTTGAAGCGGAATTATTCGGCCACAAAAAAGGCGCATTTACAGACGCATATACCGACAGAAAGGGAATGTTTGAAATAGCGGACAAAGGAACCATTTTCCTTGACGAAATAGGCGACATGCCGTTGTCTTTGCAGGCAAAGATTTTGAGAGTTTTGCAGGAAAAAGAAATCACCCCGCTTGGAAGCGAAAAATCAAAAAAGGTTGACGCAAGGGTAATCTCGGCAACGTCAAGAAACCTTGAAGAAATGATAAAAAACGGGGAATTCAGGGAAGATTTGTTTTACAGGCTAAACGTAATTCCAATCAATCTTCCGCCTTTAAGGGAAAGAAAAGAGGATATTGAAATTCTTGCAAAGCACTTTCTTGAAAAATTTTCCAAAAAACATTCCGCGCCTGTTTTGACAATTGAGCAAAGCGGAATAGAATACCTGAAAAAACTTGAATGGCGCGGAAATATAAGGGAACTTGAAAACCTTATGGAAAAACTTGTTATTTTCAACAGAGGAAAGGAAACATTAACGGCAAAAGACATAGAAAACACGATAAAGGGATTTTAAAATGAAAAAAGGCTTGTTCATAACCTTTGAGGGAATAGAGGGATGCGGGAAATCCACACAGGCAAAACTTTTGAAAAATTATTTTGAAAAAAAAGGAATTGACGCAATCTTAACTCTTGAACCGGGGGGAACGAAAATAGGACAGAGAATAAGGGAAATTTTGGTAAATCCCGAATTTAAGGGAATACTTCACCCCATAACAGAAGCCCTTCTCTATCAGGCTGACAGAAATCAGCATTTGAAAGAGAAAATAATTCCGCACCTTGAAAAAAATTTCGTGGTTATATCCGACAGATACCAATATTCCACAGTGGCTTACCAATGCTTCGGAAGAAACCTTGACTGCTCAAAGATTGAATGGATTTTCAAAAACGTTGTAAACGGAATTGAGCCCGATATTGTTTTTCTGATAGACATTGACGTTGAAACTTCGCTAAACAGGGTAAACAAAAGGGCTGAAAACGAGAAAATTGAACTTTCAAGGTTTGAATTGGAGCACGTAAACTTTCACAAAAGGGTAAGGGACGGATTTTTAAAACTTGCAAAAGAGAAAGAAAACTTTTTTGTTTTGAACGGGAAACAATCAATTGAGGAAATTCATAAAAAAATCGCCTCAATAGTTGAGGAGAAACTAAGTGTTTGATTTGGTAAAGGGACACAGCCACATAAAAAATTTTTTCAAAAACGCATACAAGAAGAACAAAATCCACTCAACATACCTTTTTAAGGGAAGGGAAAGAATAGGAAAAAAACTTTTTGCAAAAATTGTGGCCGCAATGCTTTTGTGCGAAAACACTGAAAATGCCCCGTGCGGAAACTGCAAACACTGCCTGAAAATAAAAAATTCCATTTTAAATCCCGACAATCCCAATCCCCACCTTGATTTGATAGAGATAAAACCTGCGGAAGGGAAAAACGAAATAACGGTTGAAGAGATTGAAAAAATACTTACAACAACAAACTTCCCACCCTACGAGGGAAAGGCAAGGATTTTCATAATTGACGACTGTCATTTAATGAACAAGACATCGGCAAACATGGTTTTGAAAACACTTGAAGAACCGCCTGAAAATACCTACTTTTTTCTCATAACCGCAAAACCTGACTCTCTTCTTCCGACAATTGTTTCAAGGTGTCAGCAGGTTTATTTTTCGGTATCGGGGCTTGAAGAGTTTATCTCTCTGCCGGGATACTCAAAGGAAGAAATAAAGGCTTTGCTAAACTCGGGAAGCGGATTTATAAACTCGGAAGAGGATATTGAGTTTTTAAAGGAAGAAAGAGATACAGCAATGTATGTGCTTGAAAGCATTTTCAACAACGAAAGTTTTATAAAAATTGAAAAACAAATTCAGCCTGTAATAGACAAAAACACAAGGCAGGACAACGACAGGCTTTTCTTCATAATACTCACC
>JAMOUY010000224.1 GCA_027067895.1 Acidobacteriota bacterium | reverse complement strand
AAATTACTATCAAATCGGAACATCTTCCCCATATTATCCCGACGGCAAAGGCTATACCGTTTATTTGAGAAGCGGGTACATTCCCGAAAGACCGAACGGTTTTACCTTTACCGTTTCCCCCATATTCAAGCCCGAGGTTAGCGACAACGAGAAAATGAACTTCTTTGAAGCATACAACCTTGTTTCAACCGCAAAGTGGCTTGAATTGACAAGGACTTCCGTTTACATAAAGGGCAAAACCCCCGCGAAAATTCCGGTTTACTTCAACAAAAAGTATATGAAAAAGCCGGGGCTTTACACCGCAAGGGTAATTGCATATTACAAGGGAGAAAAAAAGATTAACAAAAACGTTGCCTTTGACTTGTGGGTAAGCGTAATTGTACCTGATTTTGCCGACAAAAAGGGAGAAATAAACATACCTCAAACAACGCTTAAACCATCAGAGTTTAAGAGAATATTCTTCTATGTGCCAGAGGGGAGCGAGGAGTTTACAATGAGTTTTACCGTGCCCGCCGGAAATATGGGCAACCTTTACATGGAAATATTTGACCCCGACGGCCACAACATAACAATGGCAGGGGTAAAGCCGAACAAAGATACTGCAACTGTAAGGGAATTTACCATAAGGTATCCTTACATAAAACCGGGCGTGTGGGAAGTTGTCCCCTTCTGCCACTTCCAGCAGAAGGCGCCTGTTAAGTTTTCCGGAAAAATCTTTGTTCAATCTGTAAAGGTTGTTTCTCCGGTGAAATTTAACTTTAAGGCTGGGAAGAAGCCTGAAATCTCCTTTAAGGCATACATGGAGGCGCAGAAACTTGCAAAGGTTGAAGTTAAAGGCTCTTTCAAAGGCTATTTTAAAAGCGAGACGGCCGAGTTAAAGGGCGGAAACTATGAGACAAAATTTACAATAGGAAACGGAGTGAAACTGGCAAGGTTTGTAATGACCCTTTCAAAGGAAGACTTCAACCACTTTACCGATATTGCGGTTTGCGTTTATGATAAAAACGGCAGGGCTGTGGTTCAGACTGGCTTTAATTACAATAAACTTGACGTTATTGCCGTGGATTTACCCGAAGGCACATACACATTAAAGGTTATGGGAGCGCTTTTCAAAAAGGGAATTAAGGGAATAAAACTCAATGTTGACGAATTTTTATATCTTGACAAGCCTGTTGCGTTTAAAACCTATAAAACGGAGTTGTATCCCTTTGTTGAAAAAGAGATAACTTTGAAAGCAAAATCCATTCCGCCTGTATGCCCCGACGGCTTCAAACTTTTCGGAGAGTTGAGGTTTAAAGACGGAAGCATAACCTTAGGCTTTCACAGATTTTTCAAATAGAGTTTACGGGGGCTTAAAGCCCCCTTTTTTGTTGCGCAAATGCTATAATGTTTGAAAAAGCGGGGAGTATTTTATGAAGAAAATTCTATTGCTTATTCTTTTAACCGTTTCCTGTTCCCATTTTTCGGTTTCCGATAACTATGTAAAAGTTTTAATTCTGAAAGCGGAAAACGAAAGAAATCCTTTTCTTTTAAGGGATGCTTTACAAAAAGTGGGGGAAGATACAGATTTAATTGCAAGGATAGCAATTGCAAGCGGAAGGATTCCCGACTTTTACACCTATCAGAAAATTGCGAAAAAGTTTCCCCAAAACGAACGGATTGCAGACAATTTGGCAATAGCTTCAATGTTTCCTCAAACAAATTTTCCGACAAAAAAACTTGTTCAAATCCTTTCAAATGTAAGGTTTTCCGGGAAGGTGGGGGAAAGCCTTTTAAATACCCGAAACATTCTGGCTTTAAACATTGTGCTGAACAGGGACAAACTTTTAAACCACAGATATGCAAGGGAAATAGGCTTTAACCTGTGGCGCGCCGGAAAGATTGTTAAAAGGGAAGTGCTTGAACAGTATTACAAACTTGCTCCTGTCGAAACGTCTTATTCCCTTTACAGGTTGAAGGTAAAGGGGATTGCAAAGACCAAAGATTTGCAAAACGCAGACCTTAATTTTAAATTTTACGCAATGTTTGTTGTGGACAACCCCGAAAAACTTCTTGACAGAAAGGTATGGCAGTTAAAGGTCGCTTACGTTAAATCAAGCAACAGTTTAAAGGTTTCAAAGGAGTTTTTAAACGATGCAAACCCTCTTGTAAGGCAGACCGCTTTAACA
>JAMOUY010000223.1 GCA_027067895.1 Acidobacteriota bacterium | reverse complement strand
TTTTTCTTGTTTATCGGATTTCCAAAACTTAAACAAAGATGCTATTTTTTTCCTAAACGGCTTTTTTTCTATTTTGTCTTTGTAGTAATCTTTCGGGTATTTTGTTATTAAGACAACCTGATAGCAAAGGTATCCTTTGCCTTTTTTGATTTTTTTAATCGGCCTGTTGAAAATGTAAAAATCCGACAGCAGTTTGATTTTATGTTCGCCGTCTTGCAGATTGTGTATGTAAAGCCTTTTCCCTTTTTTATTTATTATCGGCACTTTTTCGCCGTCAATTATTAAAGTGAACGGATATTTTATTTTTTTGTTGAAAAGAAAAATGAAGGTATTGCTTTCTTTGCATTGTTTGTCAAATTTTGACAGATGAACTTTACATGAAACGGAGAGTATGGTTATAACTATGAGCAATGAAAATAATTTTTTCATAAATCCTCCCTCAATGAAAATACCATAACTCGTTTTCATAGTAAATATTTAAGTTGAAAAACTTTTTTCAAAACTTATAATTTAATTAAGGTTTTATTTAAAAACAGGAGGAGGATTGATGAAAAGGATTAAGGATGTATTGAAAAGAAAGCCTTTTGAGGGAGTAATAAGCGTTGAGTTGGGCGCAACGGTAAGGGATGCGGCAAAGGCTATGGCCGAGCATAGGGTAGGAAGTGTCCTTGTGGTAAAGGGAAACGAGATTAAGGGAATTTTCACCGAAAGAGATATTTTAAACAAAATTGTGGCAAAAGGGCTTGACCCGGATGAAGTAAAGATTGAGGAAGTTATGACAAGGGATTTGCTTGTGTGCTCTCCCGACGACACTATTGAAGAGGTTTCAAGAATGATTACTTCCGCAAAAAAAAGGCATATTCCGGTAATTGAAAAGGGTAAACTTGTAGGTTTGATTACAGGCGGAGATATTATGGCAACGGTTTTGGAAGACAGAAAGATAGAGATTGAGCATTTGCAAAACTATATTCAGGGAAATATTCAAACCTAAAAATTTTGGTTGAAATTTAGAAAATGAAAACCGCCCGGAACGGGCGGTTTTTTTGTTTCAGTATATGTTTTTGAAAGAGTTGAAAAAGTTTTTAACTGTTTGCGCCGCTTCGTATTCAGCTTTTCCGCCGTTTTTGAGAAAAAGAGCGAAGGAATAGTCGGCATTATTGCGTTTTGCAAAACCTATGACAAACGCGTTGAGAGGTTTGTCTCCCGCTGTGCCTGTTTTTAGAAAGATTTTCAAACCTTCAACTTTTGCCCTTCTTCCCGTTCCTATTGGAAGTTCAACCGCTTTGAACATTCCTTCGTAAACGGGCTTTACCTTGGCATAGTCAAAAACATAGTCTTTTTTCGGGTCGCAGGTAAATGTCATGTTGTTAACTGCTGTTTCCGATTTTTCGTTTCCCAAAAGTTTTTTAAATCTTACGCATGTAGGGAAAGAGTCTCTTCCGTTTCTTGCAAACGTGCTTGCGGTTTTAATAAGCCAGTAGGGGCTGATCTCGGGAATTTCAAGCCCGATTCCCGCTTTTGCAAGGGTGTATCTGTCAGTTATTTCGTTTTTTAGTTTTGCAGGGTTAAACTCAACTTCGCAGACCTTGATTTTTTTGTTGTTGTCAATGTAGAATTTTGAAAACCATTTCAACAGTGTTGATTTTCCAAGTGAAAGGGCGCATTCTCCGAAAACAAGGTTGCATGAGCATGCAATTGCTTCCTCAAATGACGGAATTTCGCCGTGTTTTTTCCAGTCGTATAGCGCTTTTCCGTCAATGTTTAGCGGTTCTTTGCAGTAAAAAGGAAACTTTACGTCTTTTCTTCCCTCTGAAAGGTATGCGGTTAAGGTTATAAGTTTGATAACCGAGCCGGGCTCGTAGTAATCGGTAAAGGGGTTTACTCCGTTTGCAACAATTGCCAAAAGTTCGCCCTGCCTTGCGACTGCGAAAAATCCTTCCCTGTTGCCTAATGTTGTTTCCGCCAAGTCTTGAATTTCCGGTTTTATTGTGCTTGTGTATGAGACAAGAAAGTTTCTGTTTTTCGGGAAAACCGTTTCAAGGAATTTCAATCCCCTGTATTTTGCCTCGTATTTTCCAGAATTTATGTCGTAATCCAAAATTCCGTTTATTACCGGGATTTTGCCGGAAGCGTAGATTTTTTCAAAATCGCTGTTGCCTTTCAGATAATCTTTTG
>JAMOUY010000222.1 GCA_027067895.1 Acidobacteriota bacterium | reverse complement strand
TTTTTTAAAACACTTCCCGACTTTTCAGCCCCCTCAACTCCTTTTTGAAAAGCAAGAGACAGACTTACCTTAATTTTTTCCTCTTTTTCCTTCTTTTTATCCGAAAATTTTGTAATGGGAAAAATTCTTGCTGTAATCGCCGTTGTGGCAAAGGTAATGAAAAGGGTAGTCCAGAAGTACAAATTCCAGTTGTCCATAATCCCGAGTGTTTTGCAGACAATAATCATAAAGGTTGCCGAAACTGTTGAAAATCCCGTGGCAATAATTGCCGCCTCTTTCGGCGAATAAATTCCCTTTTTGAAAACCCTGTCGGTAATCAAAAGCCCTATTGAATAACTTCCCACAAATGATGCAACCGCGTCAATTGCACTTCTTCCCGGGGTTTTAAACAGCGGACGCATAAGGGGAGTTGCAAGCACCCCGACAAAATCAAGAAGCCCGTAATCAATTAAAAAAGACAGAAAAATAGCCCCGACAGGGACAATCAACCCCACAGGGATTACAAGTTTGTAAAACAGAAATTGCCCTATTGAAGGGGAAAGCACAACCTCAAAGCCTTTTCCTGAAAAAATCATAATTGCAAAAACAAGCCCCAGAATTTTCAGAAACGACATAACAATATCCGTTTTTGACTTTTTCCACTGCTTTGTAAAAAAGGGCAAAACTGCGCCTGCAATTAGAATTGCCATAACCGTATATTTTGAGAAATTCGGAAAGTTAAGTTTCAAAAAAGTGATTATATGGTCCAGCGGAATAGTCTTTTTCCCGCCCACAGCCACAGGCACGAAAAAAACAAAAACCCCCATTGCGGAAAGGATTAAAAATTTTGCCAGAGCGCGGGATTTTTTTTCATAATCCATATTCAACCCCTTTTTCAAAAATTATAAAACACAGAATAGAAAGAAAAAAGCATCTTCATGTATTTTTCTCAAAATTTGGTTTATAATACCCTTATAAATGAATGTTTTTGAGAAAAGAGGAGGGGAGATGAAGAAAGGAGAGAAAAAAACGAAAAACAAGGTTAGGTTTGTAACTGCGGCGAGCCTGTACGACGGGCACGACGTTTCAATAAATATAATCAGGAGAATTTTGCAGGCAAAAGGCGCCGAGGTTGTTCATTTGGGGCACAACAGAAGCGTTGACGATATTGTGGACACGGCTATTGAGGAAGACGTTCATGCCATTGCCGTTTCTTCCTATCAGGGCGGCCACATGGAGTATTTTAAATACGCAAGGGACAGGTTTAACGACGAGGGAATGGATTATGTGAGAATTTTCGGAGGCGGAGGCGGAGTTATTGTCCCCGAGGAGATTAAGGAATTGGAAGAGTACGGAATTACAAAGATTTTCTCTCCCGAAGACGGCAAGGAAATGGGTTTGGAGGGAATGATTGAGTATATGCTTGAAAAAAGCGATTTTTCCCTGACTGAGGAGTTTAAAAATCCCGATAAGTTCAAAACTTTGCTTGAAAAGGTTGAGAAAAAGGATAAAAAAGCCATAGCAAGGGCTATTTCTGTTGTTGAAGAGGCTGTTTTAGACGGCGAAATAGAGAAGTTTGACGAAATTATAAAGGAAAAACTTGATAAAAAAATCCCCGTTTTGGGAGTTACCGGAACGGGGGGAGCGGGGAAATCTTCCCTTCTTGACGAGTTGATAAGGCGTTTTCTTGACAGGGAGCCTGACAAACACATTGCGGTTATCTCAATTGACCCGACAAAGAGGAAAAGCGGCGGGGCGCTTTTAGGCGACAGAATTAGAATGAATACCCTTCCGCATGAAAGAGCATACATGCGCTCAATGGCAACAAGGGGAAGCAACAAATCCACAAGCGAGGCGGTTGCCCATGCGGTTGACGTTTTAAAACTTGCAGGCTTTGATTTGGTTATTGTGGAGACTTCGGGAATAGGGCAGAGCGACACAGAGGTTGTTGACGTTTCCGATGTTCACGTTTACGTTATGACTTCCGATTACGGTGCCGCAACCCAGTTGGAAAAGATAGATATGATTGATTTTGCCGACGCGGTTGTTTTGAACAAGTTTGACAGAAGGGGAAGCGAAGACGCGTTGAGGGATATTAGAAAGCAGTACAGAAGGGCTCACGGTTTGTGGGACGCAAAAGACGAGGAACTTCCGGTTTTTCCCACAATTGCAAGCAAGTTTAACGATAAAGGGGTA
>JAMOUY010000221.1 GCA_027067895.1 Acidobacteriota bacterium | reverse complement strand
CAAGATAACCTATACTCCACAAAAGCCTTGTCCTCAATTCTCCGAGATGTTCAAGAAAAGTCTGCTTTTTAATCTCTTCCCTTTTCTCCGTCATTTTCAACCTTTTCCTCTTTTGTTCTATTTTCATCCGACAGTTTTTTTTCGGTTTCTTTTTTCTTTTTCAATTTTTCCATAACCATTTTTTTTCGTCTTTCAACCTCTTCCTTCGGCAAAACAAGATTGGCAACATCGTTGGGAATATCGTTGATTTTTTTAAATTCTTCCAAATTCAATTCCCTTTCAACGGTTTCTTTTAAAGAGTCGGAAAAATCCCTAAACTGCCTGTAATATTTACCCATAGTTTTAGCAAACTCGGGAAGTTTCTCAGGCCCGAATACAATTAACGCTATGACAAATAATAAAATAAGCTCGCCGAATCCTATTCCGAACATAACAGATTATTCTTTTTTTTCTTCTTTGTCTTTTTTCTCCGTTTCTTCGTCTTCCGTTGCGGCTTTTTTGAAATTTTTTAAAGCCTTTCCAAGTCCCTCCGCCAACTCGGGAAGTTTTTTTCCGCCGAATAAAAGCAAAAACAAAAGGACTAATAAAAGTATTTCTCCGCCACCTAATCTCATAGCCACTCCTTCTTAAAATCTTTATTTTGATTTTAGCACAATGAAAAAAACAGGGATTCAATAAAAAATTATTATTTGACTTATTTTTCTTTGTTCATAGATTATAAAAGTCAAAAAAAAATTAAGGGGAAGGCATGGGAAAAAGGTATAAAGGCATAATAGTTTCAAAAGAGGGACTCGGCACATTCGGATACATTCCTGAATTAAAAGAGCGATATTTGGCCTTTGCAAGGGGAAGTTTAATCAAAAAGAAGATGAAAAAGATATTTGTCGGTGATTACTTTGAAGGCGAATTAACCGAAGACAACAAAATCATTATTGAAGACATACTGCCCAGAAAAAACCAGCTTTTCAGGCCGAAAATTGCAAACGTTGACAAGGTTTTGCTTATAACTACATTGAAAAATCCGCCTTTAAACACCGGAATGCTTGACAAACTGCTTGTTGCATACGATTACTATCAGGTTGAGCCTGTAATTGTTTTCAACAAAATAGATTTGCTTGAAAGCGAGGAAGACAAAAAGGAATTGGAAAAGTGGGAAAATATTTACACCAATGCGGGATACACCGTAATCAAGGTTTCGGCAAAGGATAAGGAAAACCTTGAAAGTTTAATCCGCTTTTTAAAAGACAATATCTGCGTTTTTGCCGGTGCATCGGGGGTCGGCAAATCGTCTTTAATCAGCGCCATAACCGGAGTTGAGATAAAAACCGCAGAGGTGAGCAGAAAAACCAAAAGGGGAAGGCACACAACAGTAGGCGCAAGGCTTATTCCCTTCGGGGAAAACTCATTTATCGGAGACACCGCCGGATTTTCAAAGGTTGATTTGTCTTACATTATGGACGAAAGGGAATTGTCGGGATTTTTCAGGGAATTTACCGATTACACCTGCAAATTCAACGACTGCATGCATATTACCGAGCCTCAATGCGGGGTAAAAGAGGCGCTTGAAAACGGGGAAATTTCCCCCGAAAGATACAACTCTTACCTGAAAATCCTTGAAGAAGACTTCGGGGTTGAGATAAAAAGGTGAAAAAAATTGCGGTTGTCGTTCCGCCGATAAAAGATTTTTATTACACCCCACACAGGGGGGCTTTTTTAGGCGCAAGGTATGTTGCAAATTTTTTCAAAAAAAGGGGGTATGAGGCAGAAGTCTTTGATTTCCCGAACAAAAAACAAAAAGAGACAAAACTTCCGCAGGTTTTAGATTACCTCAAACCTCACATTGAAAATGGCAAAAAAGATTCCCTGTTTTTCAAGTCGTACAAAAGATTCGGATACTCTTTTCAAAAGTGTACGGAAATTTTGAAAGAATTTTCCCCCGACGCAATTGTTTTCTCACTGTTTGCGTTTGCATACGCACAAGAGTTTTTGGATTTTGCGTCCTTTACAAAAAAAGAATTTGAAAAAATCCCCCTATTTGCAGGCGGAAGCGGAGTATCCTGTTTTCCTGAATACTTTTTCAAAACCGGGCTCTTCAACGCAGTGCTTACCGGCGAAATTGAGGCGCTAAACCACAAAGCGATTGACGCAATACAAGGGAAATCAAGCGGGATTGTAAA
>JAMOUY010000220.1 GCA_027067895.1 Acidobacteriota bacterium | reverse complement strand
TATTGTTTCGTCTTCGTGGTATTGAAAAATCTCGTTGACGAGAAGTTTGCCGTTTTGCCTGAATTTTACCTCTACCAGAAAAGGTTTGTTTTTTTCTTTTGAATACATGTAGAAGTCGGGAAAATAACTCATTGTTTTGAAAATCTTGAAGTCTTTGTTTCGTTTTACAAGGTTGGCGTAAGCAGGCGTACGGTATTCCACGCCGGTAAATTCCACATCGTATCCCAAATTCTCAAACAATTCTTTTATAAGATGCTCTCCGATTTTTCCTTTTATTTTTTGGAAAGATTTATTCAGGTGATTTCCGTTTTGCTGAGTCATGTCATACTCCCTTTACCTTTTATCGCATAATATTGTATCGGATAAAAATTAAAAAAACAAATTTTATTCAATAAAAAAAGGGGGGATAATCCCCCCTCGGACAAAACGATACAAAGTTATAGGCCTATTCTTCAACTTTGTATTTGTACATATGCATAGGGCAGCATTTTACTGAAAATCCTGTTTGTAAGTTTTGTTGGTTTTGTTTCAACAATGTTTCTGTCGGGGAAAATGTTTTAAGCGTTGTAAATTCTATTTGCTTTTAAAAATCTAGTTTAGTAAAATTTTTGAAAAAATAAGAGGGAAGGATATGGTAAAGAAATTTTTTGTTCTTTTGTTTTTTGTTTTTACAGCCTGCAATTTATCCCATAAAGATAGGGTAAAAATTGGTAATTTTACTTGGTTTACGGAATACGGTTACTCTGACGCTTTGGAAAAGGCGGAAAAAGAAAACAAGCCTATTTTTGCATACTTTACCGCAAACTGGTGTGGTCCCTGTAAAAGGGTGAAAAAAGAGATATTTGAGAAAAAGGAATTTAAAAAGATTGCCGATAAAGTTGTGCTTTTGAGGATTGAGCAGACAGAAATTCCCGGAATGGCTTTAAGCAGGAAATACCATATAACTACCTATCCGTCTTTCAGATTGTTAAGCCCCGATGGAAAACTTCTGGACAAAGGCTGGTCCGGATGGGTAAAAGGGAAAACGGTGGACGATGTTTACAAATGGCTGGAAGTTGCTGAAAAGAAGATGAGTCCCTCTTTTTCTAAAAAACCTATGCCCCTTTCCTCTATAATGACAATGTTTAACCCCCCATTTAACGGATTGGGAGGTTTATCAGATAAACAGCAGGCGGAGTTGCTTTTAACCTCTCTTAAAAAATTCAGCGATTCTAAAAATGGGAAAATATCGGACGGTAGATTCACAAATCTTTCCACAAGCCTTGTTTTTATTCTGGGCGGTATGTATTCCGAATTAAAGTCTCCCTCTCAAAGGAAAAACTTTCTGAAAAGGTATGACAGGGAAGTGCTTAATCTTATTTCAAGAATTAAAGATAAGCAGAGAAGAAACGATATTTTGATTTTTTATCTGCAAAAAACAGGAAGGGCTGAAAAAGCGTTAACCCTTTTTACAAAAACATACGGCAATGAGATACCTGTGAAAAGCGGGGATGATATTAGGATTCTCAGAAACAAAGCGTGGATTTTGATAAGCATGAGAAAGGAAGGTTTTAATTCCCTTGAAACCTCTTCCCGCAATCTTTTACAGGAAAACCTGAAAGAAGAGATTCTTTCTATATGCGATAGAATCAAAGAGAGTGCCATAAAAAACAGGGACAATGGAGATATTGTAAAAGCTGCTTTCTGGGCTTTTCATCATCTTACCCAGGTGTTGTATGAAAACCACGACGAAAATCTGGCCAGTCTTGTTGCTTTGAAAGCGTTTGATACCTTTGAAGAGGCGGCTGATTTTTCAAAACTGGAATTTTTACAGAAAGGCAGAAAATTGGACCCGGATAAGTTTGATGACAAATCCTTTTTCATTATACTTTCTCTTGAAGAGTTTTCGGATTGGAAATTGATTCCCGATAGACTACTTGATTTCGGTTTAAAGTATTACAAGAAGGCAAATATCTGGTACAGGGACAGAATAGCAATTACTGTTTTTGAAAATTACTTTACAAAGGGAGAGTACAAAAAGGGGATGGATTTTATTGAGAATTTTTTAATGCGGGAAGAGAAATTGGGTAAGGACTCCTTTACTTTAAGGGATTATAGACTTTACTATCAACTTGCATGGATATGTCTGGACAACAACGTTTATTTAGACCGTGCCGAAGAATGGGCAAAAAAGGCTGTTAGAT
>JAMOUY010000219.1 GCA_027067895.1 Acidobacteriota bacterium | reverse complement strand
ATAGACGCGGAAAAATATTTTTCCCCGATTTTAAACAAATTTTCGGATTTTTTTGAGTTTGAAAGCGGAAGAGTTTTTTTAAGCCTTGAAGGAGTGCTTGTTTCAAACGAAATTTTTGAAGAAATTTTGTTTTTTGAAAATGGTAAAATTGAAAGAAAAACGGGAGACCGTCAATGAGAAATTGGTTTACGGTAATTGTGCCCACAATTTACGACGACTCTGTTGAAATTGACCAAGACAAACTGAAAGAAATAGCGGACGAATGCGGGGTTGATGCTTTAACTCTAAAAAATGTTTTTATTGGAAGGGGGCTTGGTTTTTTGTTAAAAACACCCGATTACTCTAAGATTGAGAGAATTGTTTCTGTTTTTGAAAGAAGGGGAATTCCCTGTCTTCCCGCCAATGCTTCCGAGGTTATTGAGGAAACAAAGATTGTAAATGCGGTAAAGGTTTACCCGCTTGACGACGGAATTAAAATTATTTCCGACAAACACGAAGTTTTTACCGTCAACGAAAAGATTGTTGTTCTTTCGGATAATCCTTTTCAGGAAATTCCTTCGGTAAAAAGGCTTGTCCTTAATTCGGGAAAAATCGCCTTGATTACCGCCGGCAAGGTTTTTTACCTTAACCTTGATACCGTGAGAATTTTTACAAAGGACGGCAAAAAAGGGGTTTCCCAAAGGGCGAATTTAATAAACATTCTTGAATATTTGGAAAAGAAGGGAAAGGTTTCTGTTGACGGGTCTTTTTATTTTCAAACAGAGTTTTTCTTGAAGGATTTTCTGCTTCTTGCAAGGTTTATTTCCTATGCTATGCAAAAAAACTTTTACGAAAAAAGACTGCCGAGGTTTTTGTTCAAACTTAGGGAAAAAAGGGAAAACCCCGTTTTCAATCATAAAGTTGTTTCAAATCCGATAAAAGCCAACCTTTTCAATTACAGAAAAAATCTTAGGGACAGGATTGTTTATCCTCCGGCAATGCTTTTGCCGTTTGCGCTTTTTTTCCTCTATTTGGGGGCAAGGTTTAGAACGCCTTTTTTTATTTGGCTTGTTTTTGCCGTATGCTTCGTTGTTTTTACCTTAAAACTTTTCAGGGTTTGGAAAATAATGCATCTTATTGAGGATATTCCGACTTCAAAACTTCGCTCAGTTGCCGCGGGATTTGTTGAGGTAAAGGGAAGGATAACGAGCGACAAGCCGGTGATTTCCCCTGTGTCCGGTTCGCCGTGCGTTTACTTCCATTATGTGAAGCAGGAATTCGTTATAGTGGGAAGACACGCCAAATGGCGGACTATTGAAGCGGGAGAGGGTATGGCCGATTTTTGCGTGTTGAGGGACGAAACAGGCGAAATCGGGGTTAATTTGAAAAATGCGTCTTTTTTCCTAACCACAAAATACACTACAAACACGACTTTTATGGATATGCAGTACGGTTTGATAGGTTCTGACAATATCCGTTATGTTGAGGAATACATACTTGACAATCAGACGGTTTATGTTTTGGGGACGGCAAAGCCTGTATCTAAAAGCGTAAATTACGGCAAGTTTTTGTCCGAAATAAAAAAAGACAAAAACAAGATGAAAAGGTTTGACTTGGACGGAAACGGAGTGATTGATGCCGAAGAGTGGGAAAAGGCTCAGAAAAAATTGAGAGACGAGTTTCTTGAATTTAAGCAATTGAAAGGGCAGGGTGCAGACCTTGTAATTGACCTTGACAAAAGCAACGGTATTTTTATTGTGTCAAACGAAAAGGAGACAAAACTTTTGAAAAGGCTGAAAATTGCGCTTCCCTTTTATTTTGCTGGAAGTATTTTGTGTCTTGTATTAACATTATGGTTAAGTTTAAAAATTTTTTAGGAGGATTTATATGAATGTGGCTTTGATTGTTATCGGGGTAATTTTATTTTTGATTTTTGTTTCCGTTGTTTACTTCGTCGGGGTTTACAACAGGCTTGTCGCATTGAAAAATCAGGTGCCTCAGGCTTTTGCCAATATTGACGTTTTATTGAAGCAGAGGCACGACGAAATTCCGAAACTTGTTGAAACTGTCAAAGGGTATGCAAAGCATGAGAGAGAGACGCTTGAAAATGTTATCAAAGCGAGGAATATGTATGCAAACGCGACAAGCATTGACGAAAAACTTGAAGCAAACAACATGATAACCGCGGCGTTGAGGCAATTGTTCGCTTTATCTGAAAGGTATCCTGAATTGAAGGCTAACGAAAACTTTTTAAATTTGCAAAGAAGAATCAGCGATATTGAAAACGCTATTGCAGATAGGAGAGAGATGTACAACTTTTCCGCTACCGCTTTCAATACCGCGATTGAGCAGATTCCCGAAGTTTTTATAGCAAAAATGCTGAATTATAAGCCTTTTCCGCTTTTTAAGGCCGAGGAAGAGGACAAAAAAGACGTAAAAATTTCTTTTGAGTAAATTTTTCGGAGGTTTGATGAAATTATCGGTTATAATTCCGGTTTACAATGAGAAAGAAAATATTGAAAATTTTCTCTCGGAAGTGATTGAGTTTTGCAGAGGTTTCAGTTTTCCCCACGAGATAATTGTTGTAAACGACGGCTCAACCGACGGCACGGCGGAAGTGCTTGAAAAGTTTAACAGAGACAATGTAAGGATTATTTCCCACAAACACAATATCGGAAACGGGGGAGCGGTAAAAACCGGGATAAGAAACGCAAAAGGCGAATACGTGGTAATGATTGACGGAGACGGACAGCATTATCCTGCCGATATAGGAAGGATTTTGGAAAAACTTGAAGAAGGATACCACCTTGTTGTTGGCGCAAGGGACAAAGACTCTCAGGCGAGTTTTTTCAGGGCTTTGGGAAACTATGTTTACAACAAACTTGCAAGTTATGTGGCGGATTTTGAGATTAAAGATTTGACAAGCGGATTGAGAGGCGCGAAAAGGGAGATTATTTTAAAGTTTGTCTATATGTTTCCCAACGGTTTTTCCTATCCTTCAACAAGTACGCTCGCTTTTTTAAAGGCAGGCTATTCCCTTTGCTACATTCCAATAAAAACAAGAAAAAGAAAGGGGAAAAGCAAAATAAAACTTGTCAGGGACGGACTTAAATTTTTCTCAATAATTGCAAAGATTACCACTCTTTTCAGTCCGATGAAGATTTTTTTCCCGGTTTCCCTTATGCTTTTCTTCGCAGCGATTGCACATTTTCTTTACAGGTATTTAGTCTCGGGAAGATACACGCTTTTTACGGGCATTTTGGTACTTGCTTCCATATTTACTCTTCTTATGGGTTTGATTTCCGAGCAGGTTAGCACTCTCTATTACAAAGACATTGATAGAGAAAAAGGTTAAAATATTTATTGGAATTTTGTTTTAAAATGATAAAATTTAATGGAATTAAATAATTTTAATGGTGGAGTAAGACGTGAAGGAATGGAGAAGCGCAAGGTTTTTTGCAATTTTTCTTTTTATTTTTGTTGTTTTCAAACCTTCATTTTCTCAGAATTTTGATTACCAATTGCAAAACTCTCTTCAAAGAATGTATGCAAATTCGGACAAAAACAATGAAGTGGATTTCGGTGTTTTTAATAAAACATTCTTTTGCGAAGGGTACTCTTCCTTTGATTACCTCTCAAAAATACTTGAAAAAAACAAAAAATTAAAATACGACCATATTCTTTTTTTCCACAAGGTTGATTCTTCTCAGACAGATACTTTTAAAACAATTAGCCGGAGAATGCTGAATGACAAAAAATATGTTGAAACATGGGTTTTTTCAATTGATTCCCTTGTGGATTATCTGGCTAATGTGGAAAGGTTTTTGCCTTTTTTGGTAAACTGCATGTCAAATGTTTACATTGCTTTGCTCGCGTTTCTTGTTGTTTACGGACTGCTTTCTTTTCTTAGATTTATCAGGCTTTTTGCCTATGATGTAAAAAGTTATCTTTCCAAAAACGGTTTCGGAAGCAAACTTTCGTTTTACCTTTTGGCGGGAATTGTTCTTTTGGCGCCTGTTTTTCTCACAATCCATGTTAAATTTCTGCCTCTTTATTGGCTGATTGTTTTCTTCGTATACTTTTCCAAAAAAGAAAAAATCATAGTTTTTTTCGCAATAGCCGTAATGATATTGGTTTCTTTTATCGGTATTTTTCTTACCTCTTTTACCACTTATTTCTTTCAGAAAAAGGCATTCTACTATGAAAGCCTTGTCAGTCCCTTTTCCGGAGTTGGCGAAGCGGCGGGTAAAGGCGGGGATTTTGAGAATTTTGCAGTGGGAGTCTCATTTTTAAGAGGCGGGAAACCTATTGACGGGGTAAAATTCCTTAAAAGGGTAAATTCCGATTCGTCACTTTACAAGTATGCGCTAAACAATATCGGTGTTTCCTATGTCCTTCTTTCAAGGCCGAAACTTGCGCTTAACTTTTTTGAGCAGGCTGTAACAAGCGGATTAAAATTTCAGTCTAATATAAACAAGTTTTACCTCAACAACAAACTTTACAATATTGTGGAATCGGAGGAATCTTTAAAATCAGCGTCAAAGGCGGACGTTTTAGGCACTGCGAGATGGCTGAAATTGAATATTAAAGAGCCTTATCCCTTAATTGCCGTCCCGGGATTTTGGGAGACATTTAAGTTGATTTTTAATGAATTTTCTTTTTCGGAATATAAAGATTCATTGAGTATTCCCATGTTTTTTCTGTTGTTTACACTTATTCTGATTGCGATAAGTTTTATTACGAGAGATTTCTCAATTACCAAATCCTGTAAAAGGTGCGGGACGCCTTTCAAAGTTTTTGAGTCTCAAAACGATAAATTGTGTACTCAATGCGCAATTATGAAAAAATCAAAAGGCGAAATGTCTCAGGATATGGTTGAGGAAAAAAGAAGAGAAATAAAAATTTATTCCGCTCTGAAACGTTCTTTTGAAATAGGACTTGGCGTGGTTTTACCGGGATTTTACAATATTTGCGTTTTGCAAAGGGTATTTTCCGGCTTTTTGATTTTTGTTTTATCCGTTATTTTGGTGCTTGATATTTTAAAGGCTTACGGCATTGTCGGTAATTTTGTTATTATCTTGCCATTAATTGCCATGTTTGTTCTTTTGCAGTTAATAAACCTGATTAATGTTTTCTTTGAAAGAGAGGAAAGGTAATGGCTTTAAAGGGAACTTTAAAGGATTTTAGCCTTGCTGATATTTTTCAATTGATTTCAATCCAGAAAAAAACAGGGGTGCTTTCTTTAATCAAAGATGACGAAGAGGTTGAAGTATATTTTCAGGACGGAATGATAGTCGGAGCGGAATCAAAAAGAGGGAAAGCGGATTACCTGTTGGGCAAACTTCTTGTCAGAATAGGGGCTATTACCGAAGACGAACTTGAAGTTGCTTTGGAAGTACAAAAAAACACAATGAAAAGATTGGGACAGATTTTAATAGAGAAAAATTATATTTCGCAGGAAGATTTAAAAGAAGCGCTTAAAAAAAGGGTTTTGGAAATTGTTTACGGGCTGTTTAGGTGGAGAAGGGGAAGTTATCACTTTAAGCCTTTGAGCAATATTGATTACGACAGGGAAAATTTTGAGCCTCTTTCAACCGAAAGCGTGTTGCTTGAAGGTTTGAGAATGATTGACGAATGGCCTGTAATTGAAAGAAAGTTGAACAAATCAGATGTTGTTTTTAGAAAAACCGGCAAAAAACCTTCCGAAAAAGATGAAAAGGGTGAAGCGGAAAACGTTGACGCGTTTCTTGTTGAAGATGAATTTCTTGAACAAAAGAAATCCGGGCTTCCCTATGAAATGGATTATGTTTTAGGCCTTGTTGACGGCATGTCTTCTTTGAAAGAAATTTTGCAGAAATCTAAACTTATTGAATTTTATACCTATCGCGCAATGTACGATTTGCTTGAACAAGGCTATATTGAGCCTACCGTAATCAGTGTTCCCGACCTTCCCGAATATGAGAAAAAGAAAAAAGAGTATAAAGGGGAGAGAGTTGTTCTTATATCAATCATTGCGGCGGTAATTTTTGTTATAACTTTGCTGACTTCTTTTCATTCCCCCATAAATGATTTTCTTCCGTCTTTCTCATCGTTTAGGCAGATGAAATACCGTGAAGTAAATTCTGAGTTTTTAAAGTTAAAAGCCATTAAGGCAAGGGAAATTCAAAGGTTGCTGAATTTTTCCTTTTCTATAAAGCCGGCAGTTTTTTTAAGGGTGGGGGAAGACAGATATGTAATTCCGGGAAAATACGGTTTAAGCCTGCCTGTTTCTTTTTATGCAAATCAGGAGATAGAAAAAGTTGAAGACAAATAAAAGGATATTGACGCTTTCCTTTTTCTTTGTCCAGTTTTTTATTTGCTTTTTCCTTAATTATAAAGGTGTTGCCTATATACTTCTTGCCGAAACATTGTTTTTTTACCTTTTGACGGAAGATTTAACCGTTTTAATGGGAAATTTGCCTTATTTTTTTTTAATCCCGTCGGAAGCGTTTGTCTGTTTTATTTTTGCTTTTTTCTTTCACTTTTTCAGAGACAAGGTAAAGATTTCTTTGAAAATTTCTCTAATAATTTTTCTTTTTCTCTATTTTTTTACGGCAAGGTACGAGCCTTATCTAATTAAAGCCGTAATGCCGGGATTTATTGCCTTTGTTTCGGTTATTTACGCAATGACAAGAGTTCCTGCAAGCCAGAAAATACTTGCCCCTGCTGTTGCTTTATACACTGTTGCTGGTTTTATTTACGGAATTTTGTTCAATGTTTTTTCTTTTCTTCGTTATGAGCCTTATTTGATGTTTTCGGTTGATTTGATTCAGATTGTTATGGCTGCAATTTTATTTGTGTCTTTGAGGATTTTTTCAGAAAAAAAGCCGCCATATTCCGATAACGACCATCACAAAAGTAATGCTTGATTTAAGGATTATACCGCCGACTTTCCCCAAAAAAACCCCGACAAGGGATTTCAAAATAACTTTTATTTCTCTTCTTCCTGCAATAAGTTCGCCTAAAACAACGCCAATTATCAGGCCTACAAAAATCAGATAAAATTGAAACGTAAAAATTGATATGAAAAATCCTATGAAAAGCCCGATTACCGACCCGTAAACAGCCTGTTTTGACGCATTGAATTTTTTAGCCCCTATTGTGCCGGAAAAAAACTCAATTATTTCGCATATAACCGCCAAAATTCCCAAAATTGCGAGTATTCCCGGCGTGAAAGAAGCAAAATGATGAAAATATCCGTAAACCAATGCGGTTAAAAAAATCAAGGCTCCCCCTGCAAAGCCGACAACCGACAAAATCAGGGAGAGCAAGAAAAACAGTAAAACTATTATTTTGGCAATCATTTCAAACTTTTTTCTTCAAGCCACCTTTCGGCGTCTATTGCCGCCATACAGCCGGAACCCGCGGCTGTAATTGCCTGCCTGTAAACCTTGTCTCTAACGTCTCCTGCGGCAAAAACGCCTTCAACAGAGGTATAGGTTGAATCTGGTTTAGTAATAATGTATCCGCTTTCGTCCAATTCAAGTTGTCCCTTTAAAAATTCGGTATTAGGTTTGTGTCCTATTGCTACGAAAAAGCCGTCTATTTCCTTCTCAAATTCTTCCCCTGTCTTTACGTTTTTAAGTTTTACCTTTTCAACGGCACTATTCCCCATTACTTCAACGGGAACGGTATTCCAAATAAACTCAATTTTCGGGTTGTTTAAGGCTTTTTCCTGCATTGCCTTGCTTGCTCTAAGTTTGTCCCTTCTGTGAACGACGTAAACCTTTTTTGCGTGGTTTGTGAGGTATGTGGCATCTTCCATTGCTGTGTCCCCTCCGCCTACAACCATTACTACCTTGTCTTTGAAGAAAAATCCGTCACAGGTTGCGCATCCGCTTACGCCTCTTCCCATAAACTCTTTTTCACCGGGAATCCCCAGCCATTTTGCCGAAGCGCCTGTTGCGACGATAACCGCGTTTGCTGTAAGTTCTTTGCCGAGCATTGTT
>JAMOUY010000218.1 GCA_027067895.1 Acidobacteriota bacterium | reverse complement strand
TTAAGTAAGCAAAAAATTTTTCTTCGTCTATTTTTTTACCTTTTAAAATGTTTTTTATTCCTAAAACTTCTTCAACAACATCCCCTATGGAATATGCAGCAGTGATTGTATATTCTTTTAAATCAATACCTAAAAATCTTTTAAAAGTTTCTACAGAAAGAAAAAACATTTCCTCCGTAAAAAAAGGAACAGAAAAAATTCCATCCAAATCGATTTTTTCTTTGCTATTAAATTCATATTTGAGAATAAAAAGAGGATAGAAACCTCCTTTATTTTTTTCTTCGTCTTCCACAATAAGCGGAAACAACCCAATGCAAAAAGAATTGCCTTTCAGAGAATTAATAAATTCTTTTTGAGAATCGCTAAATACGACATTGACTTTTCCATTGGAATAAACTTCAACATTTTCCAAAGAAAAGGATATTTGCCCCTTTCTTTTGGGAAAAGAAATTTTTTCTTGCAAAATATTTTCAAAAGAAATATATTCCAACCAACTCTTGAAAATGTATTTTAAATCAGAATGCCTTGCCAAAACACCCTCTCTAATTTTTCAAAGATTATTATAACAAAAAATACATGAGTATTTTATTAAAAATTTAACTAAAAAATGAATGGATTTTCCATTTTAAGATTGTGAGGTGTCTGGCTAAAAATGGAAACTTTCTGAAAAGAGTAAGTCTGAGTTTCATTGAAAGAGGCAAATCGGAAGAGAAAATATCTTTAAAAGAAAGGTTTTCTTTTGCGGAAAGCAGAGAATATTTTTTTACTTTCTCAAAAATATCCTCGGAAAAACCGTCCATTATTCTTTTGTCTTTTTTCAATTCTTCTATGAGTTTTAAAATTCTTTTTGCGCGAAAGATAACCGTTTCTTTCCTGAAATTTACAATTCCGCCGAAGGTTTGCGAAGAATGCTGCCTGTATTTGTAAACAGGCTTGTCAATGTGAAGTATGTTTTTCGCAAATCGCTTTATTGTTAGAGACATCCACACGTCCTCAAAGGGAAGGTTTTCCGGCATGGGAAATACCTTTTCCGCAACTTCTTTTTTAAAAGACCACGACCACTTGGGAATGCTTGTAAGATTTTGAAGGACAAGGGAATAATCTTTTTCAATTATAGAGGGATTTACCCTGTAAACATATTTGTTGTTAAGATTGTCGTCGGTTATATATGCGTCGTGACAGTGCGCGTCGTAATTTTTCATCTCGGGAATAAAATCAAAGAAATCGGGAAGCAAAACATCGTCGGAATCAATGCACTTGATAATATCCCCTTCTGAAAGGGAATAGCCGTAATTTGTCCCCATTACCTTGCCTTTGTATTTATTTTTGTAAACCCTTATTCTTTTGTCTTTTTCGGCAAAACCCAAAGCAACATCATAGGTTTTGTCGTCAGAATGGTCGTCTATAACAATCAATTCCCAATCCTTATACTTTGCATTTTGCAAAGAAGAAATTGCGTCGGGAATAAATTTTTCAACGTTTTTCGCCATCATTATAAAACTAATCATAAAGCCTTCCCCAAACTCAACAGTCAATCTATTTTAACAATTAGAATTAAAATCTCAATACATACATTTGCCTGCCGGAAACCACAAATTCATCTTTTTGTAACATCAATCACCACAAAAGAGATAAATCAATCCGTTTATTTGTGGTAAAATATTTTTTGGCAAAAAAATTAAGAGGGATTTTGTAATTTTTTTATAGCAGTTAAGATACAAGGAAAAAGATTGAAAGATTCGCCTTTTGCAAATACAAAATCCGTCAAACATCATTTCAGATGGGGGGATGAATGGGTAAGAAAAAAGCGCTTATAACCGGAATTACAGGGCAGGACGGAGCATACCTTGCCGAGTTTCTGCTTGAAAAAGGATATGAAGTTCACGGAATAAAGAGAAGAAGTTCTCTTTTCAATACCGAAAGAATAGACCATTTATATAAAGACCCGCACGAAGATAATGTAAATTTTTTCCTTCATTACGGGGATTTAACGGACGGATTAAGCCTAACAAAGATAATAAAAGAGATTAAACCTGACGAGATTTACAACTTGGGAGCACAGTCTCACGTAGGTGTTTCATTTGAACAGCCCGAATACACCGCAAACTGCGACGGGCTTGGAACACTTAGAATCCTTGAAGCGGTGAGGCTTTTGGGATTAAAAGACAAAATAAAAATTTATCAGGCTTCAACTTCCGAACTTTACGGAAAGGTTCAGGAAATTCCGCAAAACGAAAAAACACCATTTTACCCGAGAAGTCCGTACGGCGTGGCAAAGTTATACGCATACTGGATTACGGTAAATTACAGGGAAGCATACGGACTGTTTGCATGCAACGGGATTTTATTTAACCACGAATCCCCTATCAGAGGAGAAACCTTTGTTACAAGAAAAATAACAAGAGGAGCGGCAAGAATTCTGCTTGGACTTGATAAAAAACTTTATCTCGGAAATTTAAGCGCAAAGAGAGACTGGGGACACGCCAAGGATTACGTAAAGGGAATGTGGCTTATTTTACAGCAGGACAAACCGGAAGATTTTGTTCTTGCAACCGGAAAAACCTCGGAAGTAAGGGAATTTGCCCGCAAATCTTTCTTGGAACTGGGAGTTGAGATAGAATTCACCGGAAAACACGAAAATGAAAAAGGAATTATCACATCCGTGAACGAAACCGTTCTTTCCAAAAAACTAAAAAAAGCAAATGTTGAATACACCGAGCATATTGAGCAAATCATAGATTATGCTAAAAGCCTTGTGGGAGAGGCTATAATTCATGTTGACCCGAAATATTTCCGACCTGCCGAAATTGACATACTTGTGGGAGACTATTCAAAGGCAAAGGAAAAATTAGGCTGGGAACCCAAACACACGGTTGACGATTTAGTCAAAGACATGGTGCAAAACGACTTGGAAAAAAATTACAAAGAGGTAATACTCAAAAAATGCGGATTTGAAATTCCCAAAAGTTGCGAATTATAAGAGGCTTGAGAAATGGATAAAGGCGGAAAAATACTTGTCGCAGGCGGAAGCGGGCTTGTGGGAAGCGCCATTCTACGCAAACTGAAAGAAAAGGGATATACCGACTTAACCGCCACTTATCACACGAAAAATCCCAACGACAACGAAATAAACTGGATTAAAACAGATTTGACAAACCAAAGAGAAACGGAAAAACTCTTTGAAACAACAAAACCCGATTACGTTTTTTTAGCTGCGGCAAAAGTCGGCGGAATTTGGGCAAACAATGTTTACAGAGCGGAATTTATCCATACCAATCTTCAAATACAAAACAACGTAATTCACAATTCATACAAATTCGGGGTTAAAAAACTTCTTTTTCTGGGAAGCACCTGCATTTATCCGAAAAACTGCCCCCAGCCGATAAAGGAAGAATACCTTTTAACAGACATTCTTGAATTTACAAACGAGCCTTATGCAATAGCAAAAATTTCCGGAATAAAGATGTGCGAAAGTTACAACCTGCAATACGGGACAAATTTTATTTCCGTAATGCCCACAAACCTTTACGGGTACAACGACAACTTTGACCTTGAAAAATCCCACGTTTTGCCCGCTTTGCTGAGAAAAATACACTTGGGCAAAGCGCTTGAAGAAAAAAACTGGGAAGAGATAAAAAAAGATTTAAACAAAAATCCGATTGAAGGAATTTCTGGGAAAAACACTCAAACCGAAATTTTAAATATTTTGAAAAAATACGGAATTACCGAAGACAACGGCACAATTTTCGTTGAAATTTGGGGAAGCGGAAAACCGAAAAGGGAATTTCTATGGTCGGAAGACATGGCTGACGCATGTGTTTTTTTAATGGAAAAAACCGACTTTAAAGACATAGTGAAACTAAAATTCCCCGAAATCAACGATTACACCGACCCGAAAGAATATGCAAAAAAAGAAATCAGAAACACCCACATAAACATAGGGACAGGCGAAGACATTTCTATCAAACAACTTGCGGAAACAATAAAAAATATTGTCGGATTTAAAGGCAACCTTTTTTTCAACACCTCAAAACCCGACGGCACTTTCAGAAAATTAACCGACGTTTCAACACTGCATTCGTTAGGCTGGAAACACAAAACATCTCTTGAAAAAGGCATAGAAAAACTCTACGCATGGTACCTAAATACTGTTTCAAGCAAATAAACAATGTGATATAAATCAAGTTTTAACAAGTTAAATATTCCACAAACGTAAAAAGTGACAAATCTCACCTTGAAAAATTTTTTTTTAGGCTTAAATTATAAAGCAAGTATATTTTCTGAATAAAATTAAAATCTAAGAGGAGGAAATGAATGAATTTTAGAAAATTATTTTTTTACTTGTGTTTTTTTATTTTTTTCGCAGGCTACACCTATGCTTACGTTTACTACATCCCGCATATTCACACGGGAAGCGACTCATGGGAAACATATCTTGTTCTGGACAATTCAGTAAATAGCACACTTGACGGAAGTATCTACTACTACGACCAAGACGGTTACCTCATCAGAAAGGAAAACTTTACAATAAATCCATACAACAATAAAACAATATTCCTCAGAAACATAGGGGCCGTTGCCGCAATGGTTTATACGGGAAGTTCAAATTTGAGAGTGAGGCTCGGATACATAGCAAAAGAAGATTTGGGCGGAGGAACCGCGGAATTTGCCCCCCCTACAAAACTCTCAAAAAGGCTTTTAATGAATACGTCAAACTACTATGACAAACTCACATGGTCGGGCTTTGCACTGTGGAATGCAACTGATAAAGATGTGGAAATAAAACTTACCGCATATTCGGAAGAACGGGAATTGGCAACAAAAACAATAACTCTTTCTCATTATCAAAAAATTGTCAACTTTTTTGATACTTTTTTCGGAGTTAATTCTTTTAAAGATATTGTTTCAGTAACAATTGAAGCCAACTATCCCGCCCTTTGCGGAGTTGTAATTTCAGGCAAAGAAAACGACAAACTGCTGTTTTCATCCCCCTTAATGCCGAAATACTATATTAATCACACAGAAAAAATTGATGGCGACCACTATGCAACAAACATTGTTTACACGTTAGGAGACAACAAATACCATACTTTTCTTTCAGACATACAAGACTACTATTACCACATATCATGGCAAGATTACGGAATAAAAGAATCTATTTTTGAAAACGTTGTTAATTACAATATGAAAATTCAATATCTTGCCCCATCTAACGACGGAAATGCAATATACCTGTTTGGAGTTTCAGGCGACAACTTTAAGGTTGTAAAAATTGATGTTACCGGAGATAACACCAATGAATGGCAGACTGTTTTAGGAAAAGTAAAATATTCCACCCCGTTTTTTGCAGACCCTCTTGATGACAAAATAAGGGGAGTGGAAGTTAACGGAAAGGTATATGTATTCTACAAAGACGGAGACAACGACAGCAAGGGAACACTTGTCAATTTGGACGCATCCAACGGCTCAAAACTGTCGGAATACGGTGCTTTAACAAATACCATAAAATACGGAGATATAATTGCCTATGAAAACAACAATCAAAAATACTTTGCCGAAACATTTGCTTACTATACGGATAAACTGCAAGTAAAGATTTACGACCAATACGGGAATACTGTTAAAGAGATTTTCAGCCAATCGCCTATTCCGAACAGCGCAGGCAAAGACCACGTTATTTTCGGAACTTTTGTCGCAGGCAACAAAATGATAATGGCAGTAGGAGTAGATTTTGGCACGCCAAAGGGAATAAAAAAATATCACCTTTACCTTGTAACCATCAACCTTGATACGGATACCAATTTCTCAAACGCAACAGTGACAGACTTGTATGAATCCTTAATTCACGGTTCAAGTTGTTTTATGTTTAACTCTTACAATTTTAGCAGAAATTACAAAAACAAAGTAAGTTACAACAAAACACTGCAAATTATTACCCGTCCCTATCCTTATTTTGGCTACGAAAACACAAGCACGACCATGCTTGTCCACTTAAACGACGACAACACACCGGTTGATTACGCATATTTTATTAAAAAACTGCCTTACCCAATTTGGGGAATTGAGATGACAGATTTAGGCATTTACGCAATTTCCACCAAGTTCAATTATCTTAGTTTTGACCCGATACATATCATAACTGACGTAAATATAAAGGCTCTATTTGGCTATGATTTGTTAAATTTCTAAAAATTTAAGGGGGCTTGTCCCCCCTTTTTTAACCGCCTAAAAATGAAAAAAATCACTTTGCAAAATCCGTTTTTAGGCTTATCGTAAAACAAAAGAATTGTTTAACAACCGGGCTTTTATATTAACGTTTAAACTTCCCAAGGAGGGATATCATGAGCATTAGAAACACCGCATTAAAAGTATCTTTGATTTTTTTCCTGTTATTTAATGTGCTGGCGTTTTCGGAAGTTTTTTATCTTCCTCATATTCACGCTTCAAGCGACGCATGGGAAACTTACCTCATTGTTGACCCGGTACTTCACGGACCCGCACACTATAAATTAACCTTGTACGATGACAACGGCAATGTGGTAAACACTCAGACAGGGGCTATTCCAAAAAACAGAGAATTAAGAATTGCATTGCGACAACTTGGCGGAGTAAGCGGAATCTTTGAGACAAAATCATATCCGGTCAGAGTGAGACTTGGATACATAGCAAAAGAAGATTTAGGCGGAGGAACTGCGGAATTCTCGCTTCCCAATAAATTAAGCATGCAGTCCGTAATGACTTTGTCCAATTATTATGACCAACTAAATTGGAGCGGATTCGCGCTTTTCAACGGGACGGATAAAAATATTTCGGTAACAGCCAAAGGATATAAAGACGGAACCAATGTCGTCAGCAAAGACTTTGCTATGGAACCTCACACTAAAGTAGTTGATTTTTTTGATACTTTCCTTGGTTTAGGCAACTTTGACGAAGTGGATACGGTTATCTTTTCCACAGAGTACCCTGCCATAACCGGAATAGTTATTTCAGGCAACGACAATGATAAACTGCTGTTTTCCCCCTCTCAAAACACAGTGCCCGAACAATCCGTTTTTAACGAGGAATTTTTTGATGGCAACTTTTACCAAGCAGGCATAACAACAACAAACAATTCCTATTTCACATTTGTTTACAATAATAGGCATTACTATCTCAGAAAAATTTACGGCAATAATTTCGGAATGTATGAATTAAACGGAAACCTTTTTGCTTATGATATTATTACAAGTTCAGACAAAGAAAATTTAATTCTTCTCGGCTCAAATACCGGCGGAAAATTTCTTGTAAGAAAGGTTTCTCAAACAGGCAATACTATTTGGGAAACGGAAGTAGGTTCCTGCGATACTTCATGGATTTCTCTTGACAACAACAACATTGTGGGACAGGTTCTTGACGGCAATATTATCATCGCATTCCACGACGATAATTTGGGTAAAGGCGTTGTCAAGGTTTTAAAAGACAGCGACGGCTCAGTCATAACAACACACGCCACCTGGACATCCACGGCAAGGTATTATAAAGCCTTTAAATATTCCAACAAGGTGGGAATTGCTTTCAATTATAAAAGCGCAAATAAATACAGGTTGCAAATGGCATTTTACAATTCAAGCGGAACCCTTGTAAACCAGATATTTGACGTATCGCCTGTAAACGAAGACGTTGAAAACATATTCTTTGACGCCATAGGAGACGGCGACCATATTTACTGTGTTTTCGGTGTAAAGGTTAGCGACGGTTCCCCAATTGACACTCAAAATTATATTCTTTACGCAATGTCCGTTCCTTATGCAGACACAAACTTCTCAAACGCTACCGTTGTTCCTCTAAACAACACATTTCTTCAAAAAGGCTCGCGTGTTTTTTCAAATTTCACAGGGGCGTTTTCGGGACACTACGACATCACATGGGTAATATTTACTTCTCCAATTTACTGGGGATTTAACAGCAAAAAAATTCTGTTAAAAATCAAAGACAAAAAACCCACTACCATTTACGGATATAGTTATATGCCTTATAAAGTATCGGGAATGATTAGTTTGTGGGGAATGTTCCTTATAACAGGCCAACAAGTAGAAACCATAAACACATCCACAATCAGAACAAAGTATATTGAAAAAACTTTAATAGGAAACAACATATTGAATTATTAAAGCAAAAGGGGCTTAAAGCCCCTTTTTTTATTTTTGGAAAATAATCTTTCCCTTTTTAACAACCGAAGTAATGTGGTTTACCCCGTAATTGTAAACAAGAAATTTATATGACGGAATATCAAGAAAAATCAAATCAGCCTGCTTGCCCTTGTGGATTGAGCCTGTTTTATTGTGCAAGTCAAGGGAATAAGCGGCATTAATCGTTGCGGCGTTAATAGCCTGCTCTATTGTCAATCCCATCTTCAAGCATGCAAGGGTAATTATCATCGGCATTGAATGGGTGTATGAACTACCCGGGTTAAAATCGGTGGAAAGTGCGACAATCCCGCCCTTTTCAGCAATTTTTTTGGCAGGGGCGTATTTATCGGACATTAAGAAAAAGGTTGTCCCCGGAAGCATAACAAAGACAACGTTTTTGGAAACCATTGCGTCAATGCCTTTGTCGGTTATGTACACAAGGTGGTCTGCGCTTTTCGCACCC
>JAMOUY010000217.1 GCA_027067895.1 Acidobacteriota bacterium | reverse complement strand
GCGCAAACATTCACACAATACTTCACAAAGGTTTATATCTTTTTGCCTTTGCAGGCGGGACAATAGCAATTCACCTTATTTTTATCCTCATTACAGGCTATATCTTCAAAATTCCCCTGCCTGAAATTCTCATTGCCTCAAACGCAAACATTGGGGGACCAACAACTGCATGCGGAATGGCTATGGCTAAAAAGTGGGAAAAATTAGTTGTGCCTTCGGTTTTGGTCGGATTGTTCGGATACGTTGTTGCTACAATCGTCGCCTACAACATAGTGGCTATTGTTTCAAAATTCGTAAATTAACCTGAAACTAATTGGAAGACAAAATCTCTTCAAGCGCTTCTTTGTAAGCCTGAAAATCCCTGTCCGAAAACAAAACCATTTCAACAAGGGAAGGCTTGCCGTGCTTTTCAAGAAAATCAACAATTGTGCTTAAAGCAACCTTTGCCGCCTCTTCAACCGGATAACCGAAAATTCCCGTTGAAATAGACGGGAAGGCAATTGAATTCAAATTGTTTTTAACCGCAAGTTTTAAAGAGTTTTCATAGCAGTTTGAAAGAAGTTTCGCATCCTTTTCGCTTCCCGAATAAACAGGGCCTACCGTGTGAATAACATACTTTGCGGGAAGATTATAACCGTTGGTTATTACCGCCTCTCCCGTTTCACAGTATCCTATTTCCCGGCATTCCTTTGCAAGTCCGTCCCCTGCCGCCCTGTGGATTGCGCCGCACACTCCACCCCCGGGAAGAAGTTGATTATTTGCGGCATTAACTATTGCGTCAACCTTTCTCTTTGTTATATCGTCCTTAACAAGCCTTAAAACACAACCGTTAATCTTTACTTCCATAAAAACACCTCTCTTTCACGGGTATTCAAAAAATCAATAGAGAGACGCTTCGCCTTCCGGCCTTGTTTTCCACCTTTTATGCCCCCAAAGGTATTGATACGGGCATCTTTTTATTGCTTCCTCAATCTTTTTCGTGTATGCCTGTACAAGGTTTTTAACACTTTCTTCATCCGAGTTGCCTTTGTCCCACTCTATTTTTTCCACAAACATTTTGTAAATTTTGCTTTCTTCGTCAAAGTGGGTATAGCAAAACAAAACGGGTTTTTTCAGTTTAACGGCAAGTTTTGCGGGGAAATCCACCGTTAAAGCCTTTTTGCCGAAAAAATCCACAAAAAGCCCTCTTTCTTTTACCGTGTTTTGGTCAACCAGAAAAGCCACCATTTCATTTCTCTTTAAAGCAGAAACAAGAGGCTTAACCGAATCCCTGTGATAAACAATGTTAATACAGCAACTTGTCCTTATTTCATGCAGAATTTCATTAACTTTTTCATTTTTTTGCTTATACGCAAGGGCGGACACTTTAAAGCCTTTTGCGGCAAGTCCCGTGCCAAGCATTTCCCAGTTTCCAATATGCCCGGTAATCAAAATAGTCCCGCAATTTTTATGTTTTTCAAGCAAGTCATAGCCTTCTTCAATAACAATTAAATCTTTGATTTTTTTGGTGCAAAGATAATCCGACAGTTTGCCGAATTCCATAATAACTCTGCCCAAATGAATATAGGCTTTTTTTCCTATTTCATCGCGCCACTTTTTGTCTTTATCAGGAAACGCTATTTCAAGGTTTCGCAAAACAACTTTTTTTCTAATCCCTGTTTTCCAAAAGAGAGAGCCTAAAAACTCACCTCTTTTTAAAGCCTTATTCCTGTTTAGTTTTTTATCGTAAAGCAAGAACAATTTTAGAAAAAAACCTACCACATAAATCTCCGTTTTATTATTACTTTATTTTATCGTAACGGAAGGATTAGAAAAAGAAAAAAATGGTGGCGGTGGAGGGACTCGAACCCCCGACACTGCGGATATGAGCCGCATGCTCTAACCACCTGAGCTACACCGCCACACGCAAAGAGAATTATATTTAAAAACCCTTTCAAAATCAAGGAAAAAATCGTTTCCCCAAAATGTCAACAGGTTAAAAACGTATTAAACACGTTTAATTTTTAACTTCATAATATGGGGTTTCAAATTTAATGCTGTTTTTAATCAAAAGGACTCTAAAATAACATTCTCAAAAAAAGATTCTATTTCCTCAACAGATTTGCTTGATTGGACTTTTGAGGCAAAGTAGTGGCCGAATTTGAGGTTTTTGGAAAAATACCATGAAAATTCCTTAATCCTTCCCAAAACCTTTTC
>JAMOUY010000216.1 GCA_027067895.1 Acidobacteriota bacterium | reverse complement strand
TTCCCAAATGGTTTGCAAGCACGTTGGTGATTGCCGCTGTCAACGTGGTCTTGCCGTGGTCAACGTGGCCAATCGTTCCTATGTTTACGTGCGGTTTCGTTCTTTCAAATTTTTCCTTTGCCATAAATCTCTCCTTTACAAAGATTTTATTTACTGGAGCCCACGACCGGACTTGAACCGGTGACCTCTTCCTTACCAAGGAAGTGCTCTACCTGCTGAGCTACGTGGGCCTTTTTTTGCCCAGATAAAAAAATACAATGGAGCGGGTGATGGGATTCGAACCCACGACCCTCAGCTTGGAAGGCTGATGCTCTAGCCAGCTGAGCTACACCCGCATCCAAAAAAAATGGTGGGGAGAGGAGGATTCGAACCTCCGAAGCCTTACGGCAACAGATTTACAGTCTGTCCCCTTTGACCGCTCGGGAATCTCCCCACTTTTCTTTCGCCGCGTTTCAGACGCGGCAGAAAAAATATTAACATAAAAATCGCAAATTGCAACAAAATTTTTTATAAAAAATCAAAAAAATTTTATTCGCCCGACAACAGGCAAAAACCTCTAAATTCTATAAATGCACGGCGAATAACCGCAATGATTACAGCGCTTTGAAAATTCATGGAAATCAATATGCCTATCCCCCCACTCAACCATAAATATAACCGTTTTTTTAGGGGACAGCGAATAATTTTCCCTGACTTTCACCCCTATTTTATCCGCATAAAGGTACTCCGCTATAACCTTGTTTTCCATAATTGGCACTCTGCCTATACCGGGGCTTTTTCTGAAACTCTGCTTTTCTCCTTCCTCTGCGGACGAGCAAATTTCAAAGTTAACGTAATCGGCAACTTTTTCAACAAGGGCATTTGCCGAATTTTCCAAAAGATACCTGTACGAGTCTTCCCCTTTTTTGGAATAAAACTCAAACAAGGTATCTATTTCCTTTCCCAAAGTTATGCATGCAAGGGAAAGCCTCTTTAAAGGAAAAGGAGGCTGGTAAACCTGAAATTCAAAAAAATCAAGGTCCGCTTCAAGGTTGTAAACAAACGCAACCGTTGACAAACTTAAAATCTCGTCAATTGCTTTTTCAATTTTCTTTTTCAATTCTTCATCCGCATTTTCAGGCTTTACCTTAATCCAAGGCAAAATCTCCCGAACGGATAAGTTCAATTCAATATCTTTCAATTAGTTCACCTTAACCTTTGCAAATCTTCTTTTTCCCACTTTGACCACATATTCTCCCTTTTCAGGCTTAAAGATATAGGACGGGTCGGAAATTTTTTCGCCGTTTATTGAAACTCCGCCCTGCTTGATAAGCCTTTTGGCCTCAGATGCCGAAGCGGCAAGTTTGTTGTCGGCAAGAAACCTCGCAAAGGGATACTCGCCGGCCTGTAAATTTATTTCAGGCATATCGTCCGGCAACTGCTTTTTTGCAAAAACCCTTTCAAACTCTTCTTCCGCTTTTTCCGCATCCTCTTTTGAATGAAAATCAGCAATTATCATTTTAGCAAGTTGCTTTTTAACGTCTTTGGGATGCCTTCTGCCCTCTTTTATATCGTTTTTCAAGGCTTCAATCTCTTTCAAAGTCATATCTGTAAGCAACTCGTAATACTTAAACATTAAGTCGTCCGAAATTGACATTATCTTTCCAAACATCTCCTTCGGACTTTCGTTTATTCCCACATAGTTGCCAAGGGATTTACTCATTTTCTCAACGCCGTCAAGCCCTTCAAGTATGGGCATTGTCATTACAACCTGAGGCTCAAGCCCGTATTCCCTCATTAAGTCCCTTCCTACAAGAAGGTTGAAGGTCTGGTCTGTGCCTCCCAATTCAACGTCGCATTTCAGGGCAACGGAATCGTATCCCTGACACAAAGGGTAAAGCAATTCGTGAAGTGCAATAGGCCTGTTTTCTTTTAGCCTGTTTGAGAAGTCGTCCCTTTCAAGAATCCTTGCCACGGTGTATTTGGACGCAAGGCGTATAAACCCTTCGCTTCCCAATTTGCCAAGCCATTTGCTGTTAAACTCAATTATTGTTTTTTCAGGGTCAAGTATTTTAAAAACCTGCTTTTTATAGGTTTCGGCGTTTTTCTCAACCTCTTCCCTTGTCAACTGCTTTCTTGTTTTGGATTTGCCGGAAGGGTCGCCTATCATTCCGGTAAAATCACCTATCAAAAAAACAACCTCGTGTCCCAAATCCTGAAAGTG
>JAMOUY010000215.1 GCA_027067895.1 Acidobacteriota bacterium | reverse complement strand
CCCATTTTCTTTGCAAGCAAAGCCTCGCCTATTGTGTGGTTTATTTTGTGTGCCCCCGTATGGTTTAAGTCTTCCCTTTTTAAATAAATCTTTGCCCCTCCGCAGTAATCGGTAAGCCTTTCCGCAAAGTAAAGGGGAGAAGGCCTTCCCGCATAGTGCTTGAGGTAGTATGCAAACTCTTCCTGAAACTCTTTTGTCGGAACTATTGTTTTGTATGCTTCTTCAAGTTCTTTGAGTATAGGCTGTAAAACGTCGGGCACATAGGCGCCTCCGAATTTTCCGAAAAAACCGTCAGATAAATTTTCTTTTTTCTCCTGAATGCGACTTATAGTTTCCATATTTCCTCCTGAATTTAAAGTATTTTTAATAGGTTATACAGATTGCTTAAACTTTTCCCTTACAGGGATAAACTTTTAATTTTTAAAAGGGAGATTAAGTTGTGAGGTTAGTTGCGCCACATCCAGGAGGCAATTTCAACAACGTTTAATTGAGGGTAATTGATTTTTCTCATATCTGCCTCCCGAAAGAATTTAGAATAATTTAATCTCTTTGGCAAAATATGTCAAGCGTTTTTTATCGGGAAATTGATTTTGTCAGAATTATTCCGTCTTTCGGCGGAATTGTTATTGAGTAAACCCTCTCTCCGTTGTTTGTTTGGGAATCCTGATTTCCGTCAATCTTTCTGTATTCACCGCCAAAGTTTAAGGTTAAAGGCAAAATTGAATTGTTGGCAACGGCAATGCCGTTTTCAAACCTGCGAATTGAATACATTGTCCCTGAGTCAGAGTAAACCTTGATGTCGTCTATCATAATTTTTCCTCTGTTTTTAATCCCGAAAACAAGAATGTAATCGTCCGCGTTTCCCAACTTTGTAGAAACCCTGAAAACCCCCGTTTCTCCTTCGTAAGAGTTTTTCCCGAAGTAGAAATCCCTGTTTAAATCATAATTTTCCGGATTGCTTTTTGAACGAAAGGTTATGTAAAACTCGGTATCCCGATTTTTTTCAAGAATTTTGTAGGAAAACTCAATTATTATTTCCGAATTTGCGTTAACAAAACCTTCCAGCGAGAATAGGTATTCGTTCCACTCCTCGGAAGAATCTGAACTGTCCCCGACAAGGGATTTTCCGTTTATGCCATCTGCCGAAACAGATGCAATTTCATTGTTGATTTCCCAGTTATCGGTTTCAAAATCCTGAGACAAAACAGGCTCTCCCGTTATAATCTTTCCGTCTCCCAAGGGAACGCCTAAATTTACACCGTATTCGTCGTAAAACCAGTTTTGGGAATGATTTTCCGAACCTAAATCGTAGGCAAAATAGCCGTCCGAAACCAAAGCAGAAGCAAGGGAATACCTGAAAAAAGAGTAATTGTCCTGACTTCCGCAGGCATTCAATACATTAAGTTTCGGATTTTTCATTCTCCTTCCCATTTCTTTCCACCTTGAAATCTCGTTAAACCATGTGTCCCACATTGTAAATTCCTCTATCAAAGCGCCGTTAAGGTAGGGGTAGTAATCCCAGCCGCCGTTTCCCATGTATAATTCGGGGCTTAAAAAATTCATTCTTTCAAGCATAGCATTCATTCCTTCCTGCCACATTAAATCAACCGTGTCAGGGGATTCACCTATCCCGTCTCCGTTCAAATCCATGCAATCGTCAAGCCATGAAACATTATCCCAGCAGTTGTCGGCATAAAATCCGTCCCATTCCTTGCACGACAAAACATAACTTGAAACAAAGTCTGCAAAAACCGTGTTCCACTTTTCTCCCTCAACCTCGGGACACATTGAAGAGCAGTTAAGCATCCACGTGCCGGGCCAGAAAACTATGTGCTCGCCGTCGCAGTTTTTAAGCCACCACTGCTCTTTGATTTTTGAGTAAAGAATTCCCCTTAAAGTTTGTGGGTAGTTTGCGGAATCCATCTCAATTTCTTCGGAAGTCATATATGCAAGCATTTTTATTTCCGGGTTGTATTGCTTTATTTTTGCAAGAATATTCTCGTTTGTTTTTCCGTGTTCCATATCAAGCACAATTAAATCCCTCTTTGCCAATTCTTTCGCATCGTCTTCCGTCAACTGCCAGTCAAGAAAGTAGTTTGCAATAATCGGATACTGCTTTGCCTTCAATTTTTCCCCGTTGAAAAAAGTGTGTCTGTCCTGCCCGGTGTTTCCGTTTATTACAACGGGAAGAGGAATGGGATAATCGCTTTTGATTTTAATTG
>JAMOUY010000214.1 GCA_027067895.1 Acidobacteriota bacterium | reverse complement strand
AAACTTTACATCAAATCCCAAAACCGATTGTTTTTGTATGGGTTAACTTGCAAAATTTAAAAGAAAAAAAGATAAATTGCATGGAATTTGGATTAAAAAACGGATAAAAAACACGGCTAATTTCAAAAGAAAAGCAAATTCCTTTTTTCGGAAAAAACTATTTTTGGGAAAATGAATTTAAAAAAATTTGTTTTAAAATGATTTTGAAAAATAGGGAAAAAGTCAAAAAGCAAAGATTTTTTTAAAAATAAAAAAAAGCCGGGAATTTCCCGGCTGAGCGATATTATCTATATTTTGTTTTTTTGGATATTACATTTTTCCGACAAGTTTCAGCCTTGTCATTGCCCTCATTAAAGCCGCTCTCGCCCTGTCTATGTCGGTATGGTCGTCCGGATGTTCAAGCCTCTGTTTTGCCCTCTTCAACGCCTCCATTGCCCTTTCGGTATCAATTTCTTCCGGCAATTCGGCAGTCCTGCAAAGCATGGTAACTTTGTGGGGCAAAACTTCAACAAATCCGCCTGTTACCGCAAGTTTTTTCACTTCCCCGGTAATATCGGTAAAACTCAAAATCCCTATTCCCAATTTTGCAAAGTAAGGGGTATGCAAGGGTAAAACCTGCATCTCCCCTTTGTAAGCGGGAATGGTGACCTCCCTTACTTCAACCTCAAAAACGCTTCTCTCTGGCGTAACAAGACTGAAATGAATAGTTTCAGCCATGGTATTATCCTTCTCTCCTTAACTTTTCGGCTTTTTCAATTGCTTCTTCAATTGTGCCGACCATGTAGAATGCCTGTTCGGGCAAGTCGTCGTGTTTTCCTTCAACAATTTCTTTAAATCCCTTGATTGTGTCTTCAAGTTTTACGTATTTTCCGGGAATTCCGGTAAACTGCTCTGCAACGTGGAAGGGCTGGGAAAGGAATCTCTGAATCTTTCTTGCCCTTGAAACGGTGAGTTTATCCTCTTCGGACAATTCGTCAATACCCAAAATTGCGATAATGTCCTGCAAATCTTTATATCTCTGCAAAATCTGCTGAACAGACCTTGCCACTCTGTAATGCTCTTCTCCGATTATTCTCGGGTCAAGAATTCTTGATGTTGATTCAAGCGGGTCAACCGCAGGGTAAATACCCAACTCTGCAATAGGCCTTGAAAGGTTTGTTGTTGCGTCAAGGTGGGCAAACGTTGTTGCAGGCGCAGGGTCTGTATAGTCGTCCGCAGGAACGTAAATAGCCTGAACCGAAGTAATTGAACCGTTTTTGGTTGATGTAATTCTCTCCTGCAATTCACCCATTTCTGTTGCAAGTGTCGGCTGATAACCAACCGCGGAAGGCATTCTTCCCAAAAGCGCGGAAACCTCAGAACCTGCCTGAGTAAAACGGAAAATGTTGTCAATAAAGAGAAGCACGTCCTGATTTTGAACGTCTCTGAAATATTCCGCAACGGTAAGAGCGGTAAGGCCAACTCTCAACCTTGCTCCGGGCGGTTCCGTCATCTGACCGTAAACAAGGGCTGTTTTTGACAAAACGCCTGATTCCTTCATTTCAAAGTAAAGGTCGTTTCCTTCCCTTGTTCTCTCTCCCACTCCGCCGAATACCGAGTATCCGCCGTGCTCCATGGCGATGTTGTGGATAAGTTCCATAATAAGAACTGTTTTTCCAACTCCCGCACCGCCGAACAAACCTGTTTTTCCGCCCTTAACGTATGGTTCAAGCAAATCAATAACCTTGATTCCGGTTTCAAGCATTACGGTTTCGGTGCTCTGGTCTTCGTAAGAAGGCGCTGGCCTGTGAATTGGCCATCTTTCTTTTGCTTTAACCGGGCCTTCTTCGTCAACAGGCTCTCCGATAACGTTTAAAATCCTGCCAAGCACCTCTTCCCCGACGGGAACGGATATTGGGCTTCCGGTGTCTTCCGCTTCCGCCCCTCTGATAAGTCCGTCGGTAGGTTGCATTGATACGCACCTTACCCTGTTTTCGCCAAGGTGCTGCTGCACTTCTGCAATAATATCAAGGTCAACGTTTGTGTCTTTGTCGCTGTGCTTAATTCTTATCGCGTTGTAAATTTCAGGCAAATGCCCTTCAAATTCAACGTCAATTACAGGCCCGATTACCTGAATAACCTTCCCTTTATTCATCAATTCCTCCAAAAATTAATTTTTCACTTCTGCGCCGCTTACAACCTCAATAATTTCCTTGGTGATAGCGGCCTGCCTTATCTTGTTCATTGTAAGGGTAAGTTTGTCAATCATCTCCGTCGCATTGTTGGTTGCGGCGTCCATTGCAGTCATTCTTGCCGCAAATTCCGCTGCGTTTGATTCAATCAAAATTCTGTAAACCTGGGTTTTTACGTGCAACGGCAACAACTCGTTTAACACCTCTTCAATTGAAGGCTCAAAAATATGCTCAACAAGAGGCTCTTCCGATTCTTCAACCGCAAAATCTCCGTGCTCAATGGGGAGAAGTTTTTCAACAACCAAATTTTGTTGAAGAACGGATTTAAATTCGTTGTAAACAAAGTAAATTGCGTCGTATCTTTTTTCAACAAAGTCTTCAAGCAAATCGTGGGCTATTTTTTCGGCAATTGTTGAGTCAAACTTGTTGAAAAGCCCCAAAACCGTTCTGTCTTTTTTGTCCCACTTTTTCTTAAAGTATTCGGCGCCTTTTCTTCCGACAAAGTCAAGGTAAATCTCTTTGTCAGCCTTGTGCTCGTTTAAAAAAGCCGTCGCTTTTTTGATTACGTTTGCGTTAAACGCTCCGCAAAGGCCTCTGTCGGCAGTTACAACAACAAGTTTAATCTTTTTTTCTTCCCTTGCTTCAAGAAGGGGGTGAGCCTTAATGTCTATCCTTGTTGCAATGTTTTGAATTAATTCCTGCAACTTTCTTGCATAAGGCCTTGCGTTGTAAACCCTTTCCTGCGCCTTTTTCATCTTTGCCGCGGCAACAAGTTTCATAGCCCTTGTTATCTGCCGCGTGTTTTTTACACTTTTAATCCTTCTTCGTAGTATGTGTATAGCAGCCATAATTAGTTCCCGCTAACAAATTCTTTTTTAAATTCCTCTATGGCTTTATTCATTTTTTCTTTCAATTCTTCGCTTAAATCCTTTTTCTCAACTATTTCGGAAAAGATTTCCGGATAGTTGTTTTCAATAAATCTGTAAAGTCCCTCTTCAAAGTCTTTTATCTTTTCAAGGGGCAAATCGTCAAGATAGCCGTTTGTTCCGGCATAGATTATGACAACCTGTTTTTCAACAGGCAGAGGCGAATATTGAGGCTGTTTCAAGATTTCAACAAGTCTTGCGCCCCTTGTCAACTGCTTCTGGGTTGCAGCGTCAAGGTCTGAGCCGAATTGAGCAAATGCGGCAAGTTCCCTGTACTGCGCAAGGTCAAGCCTCAATGTTCCGGCAACCTTTTTCATCGCCTTAATCTGAGCCGAACCTCCAACCCTTGAAACGGAAAGACCGACGTTAACGGCAGGCCTTACGCCTGAATGGAAAAGGTCTGTTTCAAGGTAAATCTGTCCGTCGGTAATTGAAATTACGTTTGTCGGAATATAAGCGGAAACGTCTCCCGCCTGAGTTTCAATTATGGGAAGCGCGGTTATTGAACCTGCTCCCTTTTCGTCGGAAAGTTTTGCCGCTCTTTCAAGAAGTCTTGAATGTAGATAGAAAACGTCTCCGGGATAGGCCTCTCTTCCCGGCGGTCTCCTCAAAAGAAGCGAAATCTCTCTGTATGCCGCAGCATGCTTTGACAAATCATCGTAAACGATTAAAACATGCTGTCCTCTATGCATAAAGTATTCTCCCATTGCGCAACCTGCATAAGGCGCAAGGTAAAGCAAGGGAGCGGGCTCGGACGCGGATGCCGAAACAACGATTGTGTAATCCATTGCCCCTTCTTCTTCCAACTTTTTAACAACCTGAGCAACGGTGGACTGCTTCTGTCCGACTGCAACGTAGATACAGATAACGTCCTGTCCTCTCTGATTGATTATTGTATCTATGGCAACGGCTGTTTTACCGGTTTTCCTGTCTCCGATAATCAACTCCCTCTGCCCTCTTCCGATGGGAATCATCGAGTCAATCGCCTTTAAACCTGTCTGTAAAGGCTCGTGAACCGATTTTCTCTCAATAATTCCGGGGGCAATTCTTTCAACGGGATAAAAACCGTCGTTTTCAATCGCGCCTTTATCGTCAAGAGGCTCTCCAAGAGGGTTAACAACTCTTCCGATAAGTGCATCTCCGACAGGAACGGACAAAATTCTCTTTGTCCTGTTTACTTCGTCGCCTTCTTTTACAAGGGACGATTCACCGAATAAAACGACACCGACACTGTCTTCTTCAAGGTTAAAAACCATTCCGTAAAGTTTGTTTCTCGGAAAGAAAACAAGTTCTCCGGCCATCGCTCTTTCAAGGCCGTAAACCTTTGCGATTCCGTCTCCAACCGAGATAACGGAACCTACTTCCGCAAGATTCAACTCGGCTTCAACGCCTTCCAATTGCTTTACAAGAATCTTACTGATTTCTTCTGCTTTAAGCGTCATTTACAACTCCCCTGTAAGTTTTTCTTTTATTTTCAAAATCTTTGTTTTTACACTTCCGTCAATCAATAAACTCCCCATTTTTGCAACCGCACCGCCGATGATTTCTTTGTCAACACTGACGTTGAGTTTCACCTTTTTACCGCTTTTCTTTTCAAACACGTCAACAAATTTCTTTTCAATCTGCTTTGAGATAGGCTTCGGTACGGTAAGGTTAACTTCAACTATGCCCAAGGCTTCATAAAGAAACCTTTTTGTAGCCGGCATAAGGTAATAGAGAATTTTAAATCTATTGTTCAGAATAACTTTTGTCAGAAATTTTTTGTATTTTTCCCCAATTTCCACTTTGTCAAGAAACGATTGAAGTTTTTCAACTTTAACCTTCTTTGACACCGAAGGGTTAAGGAAAAACTTTACCGATTTTTCCTCTCCGCTTAAAGCATTGGCGATTGAGAAGAAATCCTCAAAAACTTTTTCGGGATTTTTTTCCTCCGACATTAGTATGGAAAGGGTTTTGGCATACTTGTTTACAACGGATTTGTCAATCAATTAGCCCTCCAATTCACTGAAATATTTTTCAATAGTTCCGTCAATATCTTTTTCCGTTATTGTATTTTTAATCATTTCTTCCGCCTTTTGAGAGGCAAGTTCGGCCATATACTTTTTCAATTCCGCTTTGGCCTGTTTAATTTTGTTTTCAATGGCGATATCAGCCATCTTTTTAATCTTCTCCGCTTCTTCCTTGGCCTTTGCAATGATTTTTTCCTTTTCTTTGTTTGCAATATCGTCCGTTTTTTTCAGAATAGCCTCAATCTCGTCTTTAAGTCCCGCCATTCTGTCTTCAATTTCTTTCAATTTTCTTTCGGATTCTTTCTCTTTTTTCTCCGCTTCTTCAAGTTTTTTTATCAAGGCTATTCTTTGGTTTCTAAAAGCCTCTTTTATAGGATTTTTAAGCAGATAATAAAGGACAAAAACAAAGACCACGAAATTGAAAATATGGCCTATCAGCAAAATTGTCGGCGACCACAATGAGCCTCCTTCCGAAGCAAAAATAAGGAATGAAAAAAACAGAAATGGTATTACTTTAAAACTTTTTTTAACCGTCATGCCGATTTCCTTCCAAGTATTTTTTCAACAATTAATTTGGCAATGGATGACACGTACTTTTCCGCTTCCTTCAATTCGGTTTTAAGAGAAGAGTCAATCTCTTTGTGGGATTTTTCAACAACTTCTTTGGCAGACAATTTTGCATGGGTAACGATTCTCTCTCTTTCCCCTTTCGCTTCTTCAATCAATCTCTCCCTTAACGCATTTGCCTCAATCCTTGCCTTTTTAATCTCTTCTTCATATTGCTTCATTTTTTCCCTGTAATAGTCCTCAACCTCTTTAAACCTGTTTTCCGCACCAACAATTTTCCCTTCCCTCTCCTCAATAATTTCAAGAAAGGGATTTACGTAAAACTTTTTTAGAAGAAAGTAAAAAACAAGAAAAATAATAGCAATAACAATAAAAGACTCATTAATCTGCATAGGACCGGGCAGAGTTTTCATAAAACTTTCCATAGCAACCCCACTCAAATTTTATCAATTAAAATTATCATAACATCCCGATTTTATCAAGCATCAAAACTTTATTTTTATCTAACCGGTATTGTAATCGGAATCCAAGTTTTTACAGGTACGCCGTCCTTCATAGGCGGTGTAAATTTCCATTTTTTCACTGCATTGACAATTCTTTTTTCCGCAAGCCTTGAATGAGGTGTTGGAGGTTTAATCTTTCTAATAACCTTTACCTCTTCAACGCTTCCGTCAACGCCTATCAATGCCATTACAAGAACTTTGGCACCTCTCGGAAGTCTCCAACTGGGATTTAAAACTATTTTTTCCCTGTAAACAGGCTTGGGAGCGGTGTCCAATTCGC
>JAMOUY010000213.1 GCA_027067895.1 Acidobacteriota bacterium | reverse complement strand
CGCTTATGGCAACAACCGAGCCGTATAGTTTTTTCTTAGCCTCTTCTTTTTTCTTGGCTTCTTCAAGTTGCTTCTTTCTTGCTTCTTCTTCCTGCTTTTTCTTTAATTCAAGCCATTTCTTTCTTCTCGCTTCTTCTTCCTGTTTTTTCTTTAATTTCTCGATTTCTTTCTGTTTAAGAAGCATCTCTTTTTTCTTTCTTTCCTCTTCAATCCTTTTCTTTTCTTCCTCTTTCTTTCTCAATTCGGCAAGTTGTTTCTGTCTTTCTTCTTCCATTTTTTTTCTTAGAAATTCTTTTGCTTTTTGGTCTGCAAGTTTTTCAGCCTCTTTCAAAGCCTCCTGCATTCTTAATTCCATTTGCTTTTTTAATTCTTCTATCTCTTTTTCCTTCTGCATTTCAAGCATTTTTTTCTTTTTAATTTCCTCTTCAATTCTCTTTCTTTCAGCCATCAACCTCTTTTCTTTTTCCTTGCTCTGCCAAAAAAAATACGCTCCCAATGCCCCTATGGCAATAATCAGAAAAACAATTGCGGCAATAACCGCAGGCGAGGTTTTTTTCTCAATAACCCTCGTTTCTCCGAAATAACCTGCATAGTTTGCGCTTTTTTCAAGTTCAAGGGTTTTAGCCAATTCCTCGCTTACATCTCTGTAAAGAGAGTGCATAAAAAACGCAAGGTTAAATGTTGTAGGAGAATAGTCGCCTGAAAAGATAAGGTTATCAAGCACTTCGCTTAACTCTTTTATGGAAGAATACCCTCCTGTCAAACATTTGTAAAGAACCTCTTTTATGTCTTCGGGAAGAGGCTCGTCTCCGAATGAAGAAGACGCAAGCGTAGCGTTGTCAAGTTTTGATTTTACATTGGGCAAAACCCCTTCTTCTTCAATAAAAGGTTTCCCCGTAAGGAGTTGAAAAATTATGGTGCCTATTGAAAAAATATCGTAAATTTCATTGCCTTTCCCCGATTTAAAAACCTCTGGGTGAATAAAGGAAATATAATCTTTCTTAAATGTTGGATTTTGATTTAGAAAATTTACAAAATATGGTGCAATAACGACATCGTAAAGTTTAACATCTCCCTCAAAAGACACATTGATACAATTGGGAGTAATAAATCCGTGTTTAAAACCCTTGGAATAAATAGAAGTTAAAGCAGCAGAAAGTTTGCTTGCTATAAGAAGAACATGGTCTATTGAAAAAGGAAATCCCTCTTCCCTGCTTTTTTCTATAATATTGTTCAAAAACTGTCCTTCAACAAATTCGCATACAACATAGCCGCCATCGTCTGTTTTTTTTGCGTCAAGAGTTTTTGCAACAAGCGGGTCGTTTAATGTCTTTAAGGTTTTGGAATAATTAACGACCTGAGATATAAATTTACTCGCTCCGTTTAATTCAGGTTTGAATTTTTTAATAAAAACAAATTCCTCAAACTGCCCCTCATTTGTGGTCAAAATCCCTCTGTACACCTCGGAAAAAGCGTCTTCTTTTACCTTTTCCGAAACAATATAATTGTCTAACACCTGTAAATCAGCCATACACCCTCTCCCTGAATTTAATTTACTATTAAAATTACCTGAAATTACGCGAAAAATCAAGATTAAATTAAACATTTTTAACAAAGGGATTGATACAATTTGTTATAAACTTTAAATAGTGTTGAAACATTTGAAAGTTATATTTATACTGTAAATAAACTTATTTGGAGGTTAATATGACTAAAAAAATTTTTTTGCTAATGGTTATTGCAATATTTTCCGTTTCCGTTTTTGCCCGCAGACCTGTGGGAATAAGAACAGAATCTCATGCAGGCAGACGCGTCGTAAAAGAAAATTATTCAAAGTATTTGGCATTTTTCAGAACGATTAAAAATTCAAGAGAGAAATTGGGACTTACCGAAAAACAAAACGTACAGTTGGATAAAATCCTGAGAGACGTGGAAAACTATAACAAAAGTGCCAAAGTTCAGACAAACAATAACTTTTTAGGAGACAATTTTATAAGCGATTCATTTGACCCTTTTAAAATTGACAACGCAAGAAGAAGACAGAAAGAGGAAGCAAGAAAATTCTATCTGTCAAGAATCAAGGCCGTGCACGACTTGCTTACCAAGAAACAAAGGGAAATATTGGTTTCAATAATGAAAAACAGAAGAACAATGATGAAAAGAAGAAACAAAAAAATGTGGGATAGAAAAAAAAGAATGAAAGAGAGAAGAGACAGAAGAAGACCGAGAAATATGAATTTTAAAAAGTAAATCAAAACAAAACAGTTTGTTTTTTT
>JAMOUY010000212.1 GCA_027067895.1 Acidobacteriota bacterium | reverse complement strand
AGAGTTAAAGTCTGTTGTAAACATAGAGGATTTAATAGGCGAGTATGTAAAACTTGAAAGGGCTGGAAGCAGGTTGAGGGCTTTGTGTCCCTTTCACAGCGAGAAAACCCCATCGTTTTACGTAAACCCCGACTCCGGATTGTTTCACTGTTTCGGATGCAAGGCTTCCGGAGACGTGATTTCTTTTGTTCAGAGAATTGAAAACCTTGATTTTGGCGAAGCTGTAAAGTTTCTTGCGGAAAAATACAATATTCCTTTAAAATACACAAACGAAGCGTACGACAAAACAGAAAAAGACGAGATATACGAAATTTTAAAGGATGCACACAAATATTATCTTGAAAACCTCAAACCGAATTCAAAGCCTTACAATTACCTTTTAAACAGGGGAATAAACGAAGAGACAATTGAATTTTTGCAGTTGGGGTTTGCTCCTGAAAACGGGGTTATAAATTATTTGAGAAAAAAAGGTTTTTCTTCCGAACTTATAGAAAAAGCAGGGTTAACTGTCGGCAGAGGAACGGACAGGTTTAGAAACAGGGTTATGTTTCCTATTTTTAATCTTTTTGACAAGGTTATAGCATTCGGCGGAAGAATTATTGAAAAAATTGACAATGTGCCGAAATACCTTAACTCACCCACAACGCCTGTTTTTGAGAAAAAAAATGTTTTATACGGTTTGAATTTTACAAAAGACTTTATAAGAAAGAGGGATTTTATAATTCTTGTTGAAGGGTATATGGATTTTGCCTCTCTTTTCCAAAACGGTGTTTTTGAGGTTGCGGCGGCGTTGGGCACGGCTTTTACCGACAGGCATGCAAAACTTATTCGCCGATTTGCTTCAAAGGTTTACCTGAGTTTTGACGCGGACGAGGCTGGGCTTAAAGCCGCTGTTAGAAGTTTTGAAATTCTTGCAAACGAAGGCTTGTTTGTTTATGCGATTAATTTACCGGAAGGGGAAGACCCCGACAGTTTTGTATCCAAAAACGGAAAAGAGAGTTTTTATATGCTTTTGGAAAAGGCGAAAGAAATCCCTATTTTTTTAACCGAATATTTTGTGGAAAAAGGGAATTTTAAGTCAAAGTCTTTAAGCGAAAAGTTGGCTTCAATAAAACTTATTCTTGAAACTGTGGCGAAGGTGGACGACAGAATAAGAAGGGGATATTACATCAGGGAAATTGCCTCAATGCTTGACGTGTCCGAGCAAAATCTCTCGGAAGAGTTGAGCAAACTCTCGTCAAAAGAATTTAAAAGAGGCTTTAAGCCGAAAGAGGACAGTACCGTTTCGTTTTCGGAAGAAGAAAAGGCTTTGCTTTGCTATATTGCATTCAATCCGGAAGAAAAAGAGGAAATTTTCAGTGATTTAACCGGCTATATTGAGAATTTGCCGTGTTATTCTTATGTTAAAATCCTTGTTGACACGGAATATTCAGTTATTGGCCACATTGCCCATGAATTGCCGGAAGAATTGAGAAGAATAGTTTCCGCTGTTGACAGTGTTACAAGCGACAAAAACTATATTTTAAAAAGCATAAAAAGACTTTCTTTGAAAAAACAGATTGATGAAATAAACGAAAAATTAAAAACCTTTGCTTCTTCTTTGACCGACGAAGAAAAAGATATGCTTTTAAGCCAAAAATTGCGTCTTCAAAAACTTATTCACTCATTGTAATTTTTTTTGATTTCTTTTCTTGCCAGTTTGTCTGCCATTTCGTTAAATTTGTTTCCAGAATGGCCTCTTATGTGCCTAATTTCAAGGTCGGGAAAATCGCTGACAAGCAAATCCAATTCTTTCCACAAATCGGGGTTTTTTACCTTTTTAAAGTCTCTTTTCTTCCAATTTTCAAGCCATTCGGTTAATCCCTTTTGGACATAGGTTGAGTCTGTGTAAATTATCACGGGAATTCTTTTTGTTTTCAAAGCCTTTAAAGCCTCAATTACCGCTTTCAATTCCATTCTGTTGTTTGTTGTGTTTTTCTCGTGTCCCGAAATTATTTTTTGTTTGTCTTTATACAGCAAAATAGCGGCATACCCGCCGGGCCCCGGGTTGCCGCTACAAGCGCCGTCTGTGTAAATTTCTATTTTATTTTTTGATGACATAGGTTTTTGCAAGCATATCGTGTAATGTCGTATGCTCGGGATTAAAGAAAGCCATTATATAGCCAATAAAGAATATTCCGCTTATAAAAAACTGAACAAGCGTTCTTATAAGTGCCTGAGACGTGGTAGG
>JAMOUY010000211.1 GCA_027067895.1 Acidobacteriota bacterium | reverse complement strand
CCCTTTTTTAACAAAATCACCCTCTTTAACAGGCAAATCAACAATCTTTCCCATAACTTCCGACATAATGTTAACCGTTTTAACAGGCTTTACAACTCCCGTGCCGGAAACCGTTTCGGATAAATCTTTTCTTTTAGATTTTGCAACTTTTACAAACTTTCCCGGTTCCTTTTTCTTGAATACCGCAATTGAAACAAAAACAAAAATTATAAGCAAAAGCACAAAATATTTTTTCATACTCTTTAATCCTTACGCCATGAAAACACTAATTAAAATTATCAGAACATAGGGGACAAATGCAGTAAGAAGCGATTTTTTCAAACTTTCACCCGTAAAAACGCTGAATCCTACGCCCAAAAGATAGGTAAACCACAAATTAAAAAAATCTATTTTTAACAAAACGGCGAGTTTTTTGTTAATCTCAGCGCCGGAAAAAAAGTAATACAAATTTGTGGGCAATAAATCTTGAATTGGCGTTGTTTTAAAATCCGTAAGAAAAAGAATCACAAAGAAAATAACAGACCACAAAAAGAAAACAAAGTATGAGTTTCCAACAATAACCATGGCTTCTTTGTAAGATAAATCCGAGGCGTAAACCTTTGCCATTGTAAAAAGGTATAGGGAAATAATTAAAAGATAAACAAATGCGCCGAAAAAACTGCCAATCGGGGCAATGTATTTGGTAAATTGAGCCTGTTTATCTATTATTTCATCCCTGTTTTCCGCCGGAAGTTTTTCAATAGTGCCGGTTTCCTCAAACTGTTTGGTCAATATGTATTTCCAGTCAACATTAAACGAGTAATACCCAATAGCTCCGGACATTAAAAAAATGGTCAACAGGAAAGGAAGCCAAAAAGTCTTTTTCTCTTTTAGTTTCTCAAAGCCTTTAAAAGGGGAAACAATTACGTCAAAAGCGGTTTTCAAGGATTCCATTTAGACCTCCTATAAAATTCTGTTTATTTTTACGAAAAAAATAAACATTTTGTTTTAATAAATCGCAAAAACGATTACGCCCACTAATCCTCTTAATAGTATTCCATATGCCACTATAAACAAAGGGGTTATTACATCGGGACAGCACAAGACAAAAATTCCCATGCTTCCCAATAAAAGATTGAATGCAAAAGCATAGGCCTTTGCAATAAGTATTCTTTCCCTTTCGTCTCCTTCCTTTTTAACAATAATATGTAAAACAAGAAGAGTCATAAAAACCATTCCCGGTTTTCCAAACACATACAAGCCAATTAATGTCGCGGCTCCGCACAAAATGTCAATGTAATTATGCAATAAAATATTATCTAAAAATTTTTTCATTTTCCTGCTCCTTTTTTTATTTCTTATTTAAAGCAACACAATAGAAAAACATTAACTTTCCTCTCCTTCAATGGAAAATATTTCTTCAACATTAACACCGAAAACCTCCGCCATTTTAAGGGCTATCAGGACGGACGGCACGTACTTTCCCTTCTCTATTGAATTGATAGTCTGCCTTGAAACTCCTATTTTCTTGGCAAGTTCTTCCTGCGTAAGGTTTTTTTCAGCCCTTAAAACCTTGATTCTGTTTTTAAGCATTGCCAAAACCTCTGAAACAAATCAAAAAATCAGGCATTCTTCACCAGCCTTTCGTAGGTTATCTTGTTAAAAACATAGTATTCAAAAAAATAGAGAATTGCAATACCGAATAAAACAAACAAGCCTACAATGGCGTTGAAGTTTTTAAAAATGTTTAAAACAATTTTCAATTTAAAAAATCCGAGAAAAAACAATAAGTTAAAAACAAGGGCGGCGGTTTGTCCGAAAATCAACTGCAAAACCGCAATAACATTTAAAAGAGGGAAAAACAAAACATTGAGAATTAAAAGCAATAAAAGCATAAAACCGATTTGCTGTATCAAGTAATTCATTCCAAAATTTAAAATTGAAAAAACAAGGAAAAGAAGCAGACTGAAACCAGAGGAAAAGAACAAAATTGACAAAGTTTTTCCGAAAACAATCTCCGAAAGGGAAAGCGGTGTTGTTAAGAGAAATTCAAGGGTGTTGTTGATTTTCTCGGATAAAAAAAGTTGGGAAGAAAAGATGAAAGAAAAAAGCAAAAATGTGGTAATGGCTATTAACTGCGGGAAAAATTCCTTAAACAAGCCTGCGTGCGAATGAAAGATATTTGCCATTAAAACAACATAAATCCCTATGCTTACAAAAGTCGCCCTGTTTGAAAAGACAAACTTGGTTTCTTTTGCAATA
>JAMOUY010000210.1 GCA_027067895.1 Acidobacteriota bacterium | reverse complement strand
AGTCGGGAATAAGCAAGGTAAAAGGCATTTCATACAAATCCTTAATCTCCCAGCCGCCGAGTTTCATTGCTTCTTCAAAGCACTTGTAAGTTTTATCCCTTAAATCCTCATCCTTAATATCTTCAAGTTCCGGAAAAAGTTTCCTCAATTCCTCTCTCATGGTTTACTCCTTTTTTATTTTTTATGCCTGTCGGTCTCGCCGACGTATTCGTGGTCGGTGGGGTGGATTTTTCTCATTGGTTTCATTTTTGTCTGTTCTTCGTATATGTGTGCAACAAGGCCGGGGATTCTTGCCATTATGAAGAATGCGTTTGCAAGTTCATGGGGAAAATCAAGTTCGCATAAGATTCCCGCAATTGCGCCGTCAACGTTTATGGGAAGGTGTTTTCCAAGTGTTTCTTCCATGGCTTTTTCGGTAAGTTTCAGGATTTTTATAAAATCCCCTGCAACTTCCGCTTTTTCGGCTTCTTCAAGAAGTTTTTTTGTTCTCGGGTCGTTTGTGTGAACCCTGTGGCCGAAGCCGAAAATTTTCTGCTTTTTTTCTCTTTTTGCCTTAACGATTTCCTTTACAGCCTGTTCAAGGTTTATTCCTTTTTCTTCGGCGTAATTTTTTACTTCTTTGAGGTAAATCATGCAGTTTTCTATTGCCCCGCCGTGGAATTTGTTTATTGCAAGAATTCCCGCAGCAATGCAGGCGTTTAAAGGCGCGCCTGTTGACGCAACCGTTCTTGCGGTTAAGGTTGAAGGCGGGGTGGCGCCGTGGTCAACGGAAGATACAAGCATTGTTTCCATTAACTTCGCAACCTTTTCGTCGGGCAATTCCCCTTTTATGGCAAGGTAAACAACCGCAGGGTAGGAATATTTTCCCATTAAGTAATCAATGGGATAGCCCCTTAATTGAATTTTGTTAGGTTCAATTTTGGTAATCTCTGTCTGCCAATGCAATTCACTCATTTTCCTTCTCCTTTTTTTTATTTAATTCGTAAAGTTTTGCGTATTTCAAAAATGTGTAGTTTGTCTCTATTTTTGCGAGAATAAATCCCGCGGTGCCTTTTAGGAATTTTAAATCAAGTATGTATTTTTTCAAGAATGTGAAGAATATTTTTAGGTTTAGTCCGATTAGTCCGATTTTTTTGCCTTTTTCAAACCTGTCTTGTGCCATTAAATATGCGTATTTGTTGAGTTTTTCAACCGCAAATTCTATTGAAGGGTAGGGGTAATGGTCTATAAATTTGGGAATTGTTTTTACTTTTCCGCTTATTTTTATGTTTTCGTGCACCCTTCCGCCGACCCATTTTCCGAAGTTTTTGTTGTAAAGCCTTATTTTTTTTTCGCAGGTAAATCTGTTGTTTTTGAAAGGTTTGCCAAGAAAGTACAGGTTTCTGAAAAATTCAAAGCCTTTGATTTCTTCGTCAAATCCGTTTTCTTTTAGTTTTTTAATCTCTTCAATCAACGGTTTTGAAAGCCTTTCGTCTGCGTCTAAAACCAAAAGCCAGTCGTTTTCTGAAACGGTGTGGCAGAAGTTTCTCTGCTCAACGTATCCCGGCCATTGGTTGTAAACAAATTTTGCCCCCGCTTTTTTTGCCAATTCTTCGGTTTTGTCCGTGCTTCCGGAATCAACTACAACAACTTCGTCGCAAACTTTAAACAAATTTTTTACTACGTCAAAAATGTGGTTTTCTTCGTTTCTTGTTATAATTACGCCGCTGATTTTCATAATTAAAATTTCAGTGTTTTTATGTTTATCCCCGCCTGCTGCATTCTTAAAAGAGTGCCTGCAATATTGCTCAAAATCAAAAGTTTTAGATTTTCCCTTCCCATTGCCTTTGCATCCGCCGGCGGAAGGAAGATAAATTCGGTTTTGTCAACGTTTGGCTTGAAGTTGAAGTTTGCGGAAAATGTGTATGACTGGTTTAATGCGTTGGAAAAACTTATCTGAATGTAGGAAAGAATTCCGTTGCCGTATCCTATTGAAGCGTCTCCCCTTCCCGAAACGTTTGCGGCGGTG
>JAMOUY010000209.1 GCA_027067895.1 Acidobacteriota bacterium | reverse complement strand
ATACATTGAAGCGGGCTGTTTCTGGTTTCCGTAAAAAAAGGTTATTGTTGAGTCTATGTTTTGTTCTGTGTTTGAGTATTCAATTCTTAAAGGAAGAAAATCTTTTTTTCTTATGAAAAACACAACTTTGCCTTTTTTGTAAAAGGTAAGCAAGTCTTTCAGTTTAATGACGTTTGAGCGCCTGTTTCTTCTTTCCCCCTCTTTTTTTCTTTCGGGGGTAAAGGCGGTTATTTTAAAGCATTTGTCTCCGCCTAAAACAACGTTGTATTGAATTTGGTAATTCCATCTTCCCGACATAAAGTTGTCTTTTAAAGCGTTGATTTTGGTTATAAAGTATGACTTGAAGTTGTTTAGGTTTGTTGTTTGAGAATCCGAAAGCGAGTATGCGTTGAAGTCCTCTGAATAGGTTATAGTTTTTGAAGGCATTACGCAGTAAACAACGTTTCCGAAATCTCCCTGCAAATTGAATTTGCAAACTCCGGAAGGTTGCAGTACCCCGTCAAAATTGAAGGAAAAGGATAAATCTCCCTGAACAAATTTCAATCTTCTTGAAACGCTTGAATAGGGCACCGTAATTGACATGTCTCCCGAAAGTTCCAAACTTTTGAATTTTGAATACTTTGCGGGAAACCAGTTTTTCTCAATGCTTTTAAACATTTCTGCAAGTATGCTTTGCGGTGAATTGCTTGCGTTTGCGGATATTGTTAAGCCCAAAAAAACTATGATAAAAAAAATCTTTTTCATTTCTCACCTCGCGCAAAAATTATAGCATAAAAAAAGGGAAACCGCTTTAAAGGCTTCCCCTATACTGACGAAATGTAAACGGTTTTATTTGGTAAACTTTCAACAATAAAATTTCCTGAAAAATTTTTTAGGCTGTTTTAAATTTCAAAGCCTATCACTAAAATGATAGGCAGATGTTTTTATAGGCAATTTGACTGATTTTTACAAATTGCTCAAAATTTCTTTTTTCTTTGCTTTGTATTCCTCTTCGGTGATAAGCCCTTGTTCGTAAAGGTATTTCAGTTTTTTGAGTTTTTCAACAATGTCTTCGTCACTTTGGCTTTGTTTTTCCGTCTGTTGAGAGTTGTTTTGTTCGCCAACTTCCTGATAGTTGCTTTGAGTTTCCGTGTTTTCCGCGTTTTTCAGGTAGTAAAAGTATTCTCTTTCCGTTTGTTCAACCAAGTTTACTTTGTCTATTGCTTTTTTGTAGGTTGAGTAGTCTTTTGTTGAGTATGCTTTTGAAAAGTATTCTCTTGCTTTGTCGTAGTCTCCCAAAAAGAAGTAACACACTCCCACGTTGTAGTATCCCCTTGACAGGTATTTTGAGTTTGCGCCGGATGTTTTCAGGCAGTCCAAAACTTCAAGTGATTTGTTTAGCGCCAATTTGTAGTTTTTGGATTTCATGTATGCGTATGCTTGTTTCATTCCGCATTTTTTGTTGTTATAGAAAACAAAGGACACGGTTTCGTTCCAAGGAAAGTATAGTTTTGATATTGCGTCCATTGCCTTTTGGTAAAGCCTGTCTTTTAGTTTGTGGTAGTCGGGGAATTCGGGTCTTTTGTCGTAGGCTACGTTTTGCATATAGTCTTCAAAGGTAAATATTTTTGCGGCAAAGATTTTCCCTGTCTGCAAATCGGTTGTTTTTACCGAAAATTTTAAGTATCCGTCAAGCCTTGCTATGTATTTTATTCTTATCTCGTTGTTTGATTTGTATTCTTCCCTTTTCATTTCTCTTTTGTATTCTTCGGTGTAAACGTAAACTGTTATAAGTGCGTTTGCGCCTAAAAGTTTTCCCAATTTTACCGCTTTTTCTTTGTCTATTCTTCCGGTTAGGGAAAGATTTTGTTCGCTTAAAATCTGGTAAAGGTGCTCTCTGTCAACAACGTCCGTTGTGCCCGAATTGACGAAGTTTGCCGTTAAGTAGTCAACCAATTCTTTTGATGTAGCATAACCGTCGGGCACTATTGCCACTCTTTTTAGGTGAAGGTTTAATTGAGGCGGGTGGGTTATGGTTTTGTAAACGTGTGGGTTTGTCATTCCCGCATACCACTGCGCTTTTAAATTGAAGGAAAACAAAAGTATAAAAACCGCGAACAAAACTATTTTTTTCATAGAGACTCCTTGTTTTTAGAATTATTGTTGTGTCCGTAATATTATACCCGAAAAAAGGCAAAATCGTTTAGGGGAAGTTTAAAAATGATTTTTGAAAAAGAAAAGCGGCCGTGAAAGACCGCTTTTTTAAATATTATTCGGTTTTGATAGTGTTTGTGGGAATTGCAATAATGTTTGTGTTTCCTTCGGTGAATGTGAGAGCAAAGCCTGTTATATCTTTTTCGGCTATAACTTTTATTACCCCTCTGTCAAGAGGGAAAGTGTTAAAAAGGTTTTCAACCATATCAACGAATTTTGCTTTGCCGTTGAGCGTAATTGTTTTTGTTGCTTTTTTAAATCCCCAATAGTCGTATAGTTCAAATTTAACTGTATTTTCCATGTCAGATGTGTTTATTATCGCTATTCCGGTGGATTTCCCGTCAACCTGTTCTATCAGCGGAAATATAAGTACTTTTGACGTGTCGTATGTTAGGGGAAGGCTTGTTTCTCCGCCTGACGGAAGGTATTTGAATGTAATAATTCCCTTGGTTGCCGTTGATTCGGATTCAATTTCAATAAACCCTTTTTCAGGAATGGAAAAGTCAAAAATCTCGGGTATTTTTTTGGAAAAACCTCCGTTTTGTATTAAAACCATTTTTTTAGTGCCGTAGTATGTGCCTTCATTATCATAAACGGATAATTTTACTTCTTCTCCCAAGTTTCCGCCTGCTGTTAGGGTGAGTCTTGATTCCCAAAGCCCGCTTCTTGTGTCGTAATGAGCAAGGTAAGAGATAATTCCTTTTATTGAAAGGTAAAATTTTATTGTTTCGTTTGCGTCTCCTATTTCGTTTACCGTTATTCCTGTCCTGTCTCCGCTGTAAGAGTTTGAGTTTGGGCGGGTTGTCGGTGAAAAAGTATTTCCTTTTGTGTAATAATCCCCTGCATCGGCGTAACCGCCTGCTTCTATTTCTTCCAATCCGTCCGCTTCCATAAGCCTTAAAAGTTTATGGGATGTGTAGGAATTGTTGTAAACATAATCGTATCCGTATTGGTTTAATGTTGCGTCAACATGCCATATTAAAAGCCCGTCGTTGGGATAGGTTTTGTCGTTTTTGGTTCTTTTTCTGTATTGAATCATAAAAAATTCGCCAAACGGGGAATTTTCTGTGTAATTGGGCATTACTAATAAGACGTCGGGATTTTCTTCCGAATATGACAATTCTATCTCTTGGTCTCCCTTTACAACAACGGTAGGTTCAAGCCAGTCAAGAACATATTTTGAAAAGCAGTTGTGGTCTCCCCAGTTGTGGTCCATCATGTCGAGTCCGCCGACTCCGCCTTTTGGTCCAACCGAATCGTCGTAGTCGTAATAATCAGGAAGTCCCAAAGCGTGTCCTGTTTCGTGAATTAAAACTTTTGGTTTGTATTCAATATCGGTTGCATTAGGGTCATAGGTATCGGGATAATAATAATTTTCCCATTGCCAAGAGTATCCGCCTAACTTTACTCCGTCAACTTCAAAATCGGTATCCTGAAAGGTTGTCATATAACCCCACCAGAATTCTGACCATCCCTCGTGTGGGCCTGTCCATATTATTGCAAAGTAGTCAATTTTGCCGTCTCCGTCGTTGTCGTATTTGGAAAAATCCACACCTTGATTGTCGTAGTATTGAAAAACTTCTTTGATAAAAGTTTCCCTTCCTTCATTAGTTTTTAGAATATGGCTTCTGTCGTACGGCGCCTGATACCAGCCCAAAACATCTCCCTGCAAGTTTAGTTTTCCGTATGACGCCCTGTAATAGTAGTTGTGCAAACTTTCATACGGGTATTCGTCCGGATTGCCGCCTCCGAAAACCTTGCTTTCAACTTTTGATTTATCGGTGTAATGGGGATAATCCTGAAATTCAACGCATAAAATCAAAACATTTACGTCTCCGGTTGTAGGCATGTTTCTCCAACCCATAGGGGGGGTTTTTATGTTTTGAAGTTTATCTTTCTGCCCCGTTGCTTTGAAGTATGCTTTTTTTAGTTTGTATCTCAGGTAAGCCCCAGAGCCTTCGGGCATTTTATAGGTTCCGAAAGACTTTGCTTTTGCCGTTCTTTCCGCCCATGTACCGTCTTTTTTGTACTTTTTAATCATTTCTTTTGTAGGCGGTTCCAATCCAAAAACAGATGTGAAAAATAAAACCATCATAAAAAAAATTGAAATGTGTTTTTTTGAATTCATTTATCGTTCCTCCCTTAAAAATTGACGTTAAATTGTAATATATTTGGCTTTTTTTTAAAAGTGCAAAAGGTGTTTAAGTGATTGAACGGAAAATTTCACATCGCTTTGTATGGCATTTAATTTGTTGATTTAAAAAAACTTGTGTTGAAGAAAAAATTTTGTTGTTTTCGGAAAGAATTTGGGAAAATTTGTATAACTTTTGCTTTGCGTGGCGGATTTATTCTCAAAACAGAAAAAGAAACCAAATAGTTTTTAGGTGCTTTTTTGTTGATTTTGCATTAAAATGAATTTTAGAAAGTTTTGGGAGAAAAAATGAAAATCGCTCTTTTGATTGTCGTTTTTGCCGTTTTGATTTACTTTCTCTATCTGTTTAACAAAGTTGTTTACTACAAAAATCTTGTTAAACAGGCTGAGGCGGATATAGACGTTTTTTTGAAAAAGAGGCACGATTTGTTGGGCAAATTGATTGAAACGGTAAAAGCCTATGCTAAATACGAAAGAAACACGCTTGAAAACGTTGTAAAAATGAGAAATACGATTGCCGAAAAGGGGGCAAAAGACGGAAGCGCGGACGGAGAGTTTAAAAATGCGGTGAAAACTCTGTTTGCCCTTGCGGAAAATTATCCTCAACTGAAAGCAAACGTGAATTTTCTTGAATTGCAGAAAGAAATAACCGATATTGAGGAAGATTTGCAGAAGGCAAGACGCTATTACAACGGCACGGTAAGGGCTTACAACACTTTTATTGAAAAATTCCCCAATCTGCTTTTAGCACGTGTGTTGGGTTTAAAACCCTTTGAATATCTTGATTTTGACGAGGAAAAATAGATGAAGAAGAAAATCCTTGTTTTTTTGTGTGTTGTTTTTGGTTTGTCCCTGTTTGCCAATGAGGAAATCCTGAATTATGTCAGCGACATACAGATTGGGCGGGACAATACTCTTTTTGTGGTGGAAACAATTACGGTTAGGGCGGAAGGAAAAAAGATTAAAAGGGGAATTTACAGAGAATTTCCAACCGATTACAAAGACAAAGTCGGAAGAAGGGTAAAGATAAGGTTTGAGGTTGTGTCTGTTGAGAGAAACAATAATCCAATTCACTACTGGGTTGAAAGAAAGGACAACGGATACAGGGTTTACATGGGCTCAAAGGACGAGTATTTGACGCCGGGAATTTACACTTACAGGCTTACGTATAAAACAAACAGACAGATGGGTTTTTTTAAAGACCACGACGAATTGTATTGGAACGTTAACGGATGCGGATGGGCTTTTCCGATAAAAAAAATCAAAGCAATTGTTTCCCTGCCTAAGGGATTTTCCCCTGACAACTTTATTAAGTGGACTGCCTATACCGGAAAAAGAGGCTCGCGGGACGGTTTTTTCAACGCCTATATTGACACAATGGGAAATCTTGTGTTTGAAAGCACCAAACCTTTTGCCCCGAGAGAGTGTATGACAATTGTCGTTGCGTTTAACAAGGGGATAGTTTTTGAGCCGGGTTTAAAAGAGAAAATTCGGTTTCTGCTTATGGACAACAAAGAGATTTTGATAAGCGTTGCAGGTGCAATTCTTGCTTTCCTCTATTTTTTAGCAGCGTGGTTTAAGGTTGGAAAAGACCCGGCAAAGGGGGCGATTGTCCCTCAGTTTGAGCCGCCTGAAAACCTTTCTCCCGCACAGGTCGGCTATATTTACCGAATGGGTTATTCCGACAGATGCCTTATTTCTGCAATTGTGAGCATGGCTATTAAAAGGGTTATAAAAATCAAGGAAGAAGACAAAAAATTCTCTTTAATCAGGCTTACCGAAGATACCTCAACCTTGGCGCCGGAAGAGTATTCCCTTTATCAAAATTGGCTTGCAATAGGCGGTTTTTTTAAATTCAGTCGCATGAATTACCATGAAATCACCAAAGGAATAAGGGATTTTAAAAAAGTATTGAAAGATTTTTGCGAAGGCAAATACTTTTACTCAAACAGAAAATATTTTCTTCCCGGATTGTTTATAAGTCTTATTACGCTTGCCGGAGTTGCTGTTTTTTCCCAAATTCCGCCTGTTACAATTTTTGTTCTTTTCTGGCTTACAGGTTGGAGTTTCGGTGTTTTCAGTTTGTGGAAAGAGTTTGTTTCCGCAGTCAGAAACAGGGAGTCGGTAATAAGGATTTTAGGATTGTTTCTAACTTCCGTAATTTTTACAGGCGGGGAATTCATAGGGCTGTTTCTTTTGTCAAGAAGCGTTGCCGTTGAAGCGATTTTTGTTGTAATTCTCATTATTGTTCTAAACGTTGTCTTTGCCTATCTTTTAAAAGCGCCGACAAAATACGGCAGAAAGGTTATGGATAAAATTGAGGGATTGAAACTTTACCTTGAAATGGCCGAAACCGATTATATCAACTATCACTTGAAATTTACAAAAGACGTAAACACTTTCAAATGGTTTTTGCCTTATGCGATA
>JAMOUY010000208.1 GCA_027067895.1 Acidobacteriota bacterium | reverse complement strand
CTTGTCTTTAAAGAAAAATCCGTCGCAGGTTGCGCATCCGCTTACGCCTCTTCCCATAAACTCTTTTTCACCGGGAATCCCCAGCCATTTTGCCGAAGCGCCTGTTGCGACGATAACCGCGTTTGCTGTAAGTTCTTTGCCGAGCATTGTTTTAAGTTTAAAAGGACGGGATTGCAAATCAATTTCGTTTACATGGTCTGGGTCTATGGGAAGCCCGAATTTTTCCGCGTGTTCTCTCATTTTTACCATAAGTTCGGGTCCCTGAATGGAAATAAATCCGGGAAAGTTTTCAACTTCGGTAGTTATTGTCAACTGTCCGCCGGGCTGCATTCCTTCAATTAAAAGTGTATCAAGCATTGCCCTTCTTGCGTAAATCCCCGCAGTGTATCCCGCAGGTCCGCTTCCAATGATTATTAGGGAAAAATGTGTTTTGATAGTCATAATTCACTCCTTTTTATGAATTTGTCATACGTTTAATAGTATAGTCCAAGTGATAAATATCAACAACTTTTTTGTATTCTGCTATAATTCAAATGCTATGAGTAAAATTGTTAATCCAAAGGAAGGTTACAATTTATACGCCGATAACTACAAAAAAGATTATAGAAAACTTGAATCCTTTGACAACGGCGTTTTTTTTGATTTTTTTCCGGAAAAGGCTTGTGTTTCGGTTGAGTTGGGAGTGGGAGACGGAAGAGTGTCCGACAGTATTAAAAAAATTTCCGACAGGTTTATAGGCATTGATGTTTCACCTAAAATGCTTAAAAATTGTATAAAAAGTCACGGAAATCTTGAACTTGTTTGCGCAGACCTTGATTTTTCAATTCCTTTAAAAGAGAATTCGGTTGATTTTGCCGTTGCGTATTTTCTCTTTGTCCATATTAAGGACGCAAAAGGTTTTATTGAAGAAGTAAACAGAATTTTAAAAAAGGGCGGCGTTTTTCTTTTCAATCTAATTCATCAGAAAAAACCGCCGGTTTTGAAAGCGGGAAAACAAAAGTTTAAGATAAAGTCCTATTACCACATTCCGTCCCACATTGAAGAATACCTTGATTACTTCTGGTTTGATTGGGAGAGAGAGGATGTTTTGGACGGAAAGTTTTGGGTATCCAAAATTTATAGGGCTGTAAAGACTTAAAAAGAAAACCCGTCTATTTTTGAAAAGTGGGTTATTTTCCATTCGCCGTCTTTGAAGTGAGCGGTTATTTTATAGTTTTCAGTATCGTTGACTGTTGCGGTAAAAAATCCTATTCCCGTTAATTTTGAGTATTTTTGAAGTTCAATTTTAATGTTTTCCTGATTGTTGTAAAAATATTCGTTTTCTTTGATTAAAAGAGATTTTATTTTTTCAGTAATATGGTTTTTTGCTTTTTGCTTTTTTAACAATGTTTTGACAACTTTTGGCGTTATTGCGTCTGTTTTCATACTTTTTAGCAATGTTAACGCTATTTTTGAGCTTTCTCCTTCGCCAGTTTCTATTGTTTTCATAAGGACGGAGTGAATTAAATCGCCTTTTTCTTTTGTTGAAAGCAAAGTGTTAAGAGTTTCAAGCAGAGCGGTTTTTATGTATGCTTTTTTGGTTGAATAAAAATATTCGTCTTCAAAAATGGGAATATTTCTTTCCGCTTCTCTTATTTTTTCGTTTAATTCCATAATTGCTGGTTCAGCATCAAGGCTGTGGGCGAGAAATCTTAACTCTTCCGGCAGCAACTCTTTTCCTACGGTATAGTGGGTTACTGTTTTTTCTTTCGGTTTTTTTTCAAGAAGTTCAATGAATTTTGCGTAATCCACCGTAATTTTAAAGTTATCTTTTGAATATCTGTAAACAAATTCCGCAATTTCTTTATGGTATTTTTCCAAAAAAATCGGATATCCGTTATATTCTTCTCCCAACGTATTAAGTATTTGTTCTTTTATTGAGTTTACAACTTTCATTAAATCCGGAAAATAATTTTGATGAAACTTGAAAGATTTTGACATAAGTGATTTCAGAATTCTAAAAAACGGCAATTCACCGTTGCTGTGAAGCAACACGATGTTTCCTGCTATTGCTTCGGTAATTTCTTTCATAAATTCTTTTTCTTCTTTTATTATCTGTCTTTTCATTCTGTTTATAACCGCCGAGACGTCTTTTTTCAATAAAGGTTTCAGATTTTCCTCAACAAGGGGTTCAAGTTCCCCTTTAACGTTTTTTGTAAAAACAATTTCAACAAAGTCTAAATCTTCAAATTTGTCATTAAACAGA
>JAMOUY010000207.1 GCA_027067895.1 Acidobacteriota bacterium | reverse complement strand
CCGGTGCGGGAAAAACAACTTTTTTAAGGCTTATTTTCAGGGAATTGATTCCAACAGAAGGCAGAGTTGTAGTAAACAACGAAGATACAATGGATATTTCAAAAAAAAGGCTTCCCGATTTCAGGAAAAAGATAGGGGTTGTTTTTCAGGATTTTAAACTTCTTGAAAACAGAACGGTTTTTGAAAACATAACCTTTGTCTTAAAGGTGCTTGGCTATCCAGAAAGGTTTAGAAAAAGCAAAGCGGAAAGCGTTTTGAAATGGGTGGGGCTGCTTCACAAATTCAATGAATACCCCAAAAGTCTGTCGGGCGGTGAGCAGCAGAGGGTTGCAATAGCGAGGGCACTGGTAAATGACCCTTTAATACTTCTTGCAGATGAGCCAACCGGAAATCTGGATTACGATTTGTCAATAGAGATTATGGAACTTTTTGAGAGAATTAATAACAGGGGGACAACAGTTGTTGTTGCGACCCACGACAAGGGCATGATTGAGATGTTTAAGAAAAAGGTTATCCGCCTTGAAAACGGCTATTTAAAGGAGTGATTTTGAGTTTGTTGAGGGATACCGGGTTTTACATTTCGGAAGGCTGGGCAAATTTTTCAAGGGCAAAGACAACTACTTTTGTGTCCATTTTCATTATAGCCGTTTCAATAGCCATTATCTCAATCTTCACAACTCTGTTTTTCAACATAAACAATTACCTGACCGAAATGAAAAGAAGGCCTTTTGTAAACATTTATCTCAAAAAAGACGCTTCGGTAAGCGATATAACCATTTTGAAAAACAAACTTGAATTGTTTGACGGAGTAAGCGATTTGAATTTTATTCCCGCAAACAAGGGTTTGGAACTTTTATACAAAAGATTTTCCACATTGAAAGGAATTGAAAATGAGTTGGACGACAATCCCATCCCCGACGCCTTTGTTTTGAGGATTGACAGGGACAAACTTAATTCGTTGAAAACGTTTTTGCAAAAGTATAATGATGTTGTTGACGAAGTTTACACCCCTTTTGAACTTTTTGAAAAAATTGACAAACTTGCCGGCACTTTTTCATTCTTTGCACTTGTTTTTACAATAGTGTTGATAATTTCTTCCGTAATTACAATTTACAACGTTATAAAAATAACCATTGTTTCAAGAAAAGAAGACATAGGCATAATGCAACTTGTGGGAGCAAGCATGAAATACATAAGAATGCCGTTTGTTTTTGAGGGAATGTTGCAGGGATTTTTCGGCGGAATACTCGGTTTGGCAATCGGAAGCCTTTGCGTTATCTATCTTTCTTCCCACTTTTTGGAAAATATTTCGTTTTTGAATTTCTTCAAAAACCTGTCGCTTCTTCCAATATTTATTCAATTCAAACTGTTGATGTTGTCGGTTTTGCTTGGGATAGCAGGTTCTTTAATTGCCTCTTTGCAGATTGAGTATACCTAATTTACCGGCGTTAAGGGTTTTTCCCCTTTTAAAACATTGATTACGTTTTTTGCCGCAAGTATTGCCATATCGTTTCTTGCCTTTTCGGTGGCGCTTCCTATGTGCGGAAGCAGGACAACGTTTTCCATTTTTTTCAACTCTTCGCTTACGTCAGGCTCAAATTCGTAAACGTCAAGCCCGGCAAACGATACTTTTCCGCTTTTTAACGCTGAAATCAAGGCGCTTTCTTTAACAACAGGTCCCCTTGCTGTGTTTATAAACACAACGCCGTCCTTCATTAGCGCAAGTTCCTTTTCGGTAAACATGTGCCTGCTTTTTTCCGTTAAGGGCAGGTGAAGAGAAATAAAGTCGGATTTTTTAAGCAATGTTTCAAAGTCAACGTATTGGTACGGCACATCTTTCTTGCTTCTTGAATAATAGATTACCTTTGCGTTAAAGCCTTTCAGCATTTCGGCAAATTTTTGCCCTATCCTTCCCATTCCCACAACCCCGACCGTTGCCCCGTCAAGGGTTTTCCCAAGAAGCAGAAGCGGGTCCCAGCCTAAAAATTTCCCTTCCCTTAAAAATTTATCCCCTTCAACAATCCTCCTTGCAGACGCCAAAAGCAGCGCAAATGCCAATTCAGCGGTTGCAAAGGTCAAAACGTCGGGTGTGTTTGTAATCACTATCCCTTTTTGTTTTGCGTATGCAACGTCAATGTTGTTGTATCCCACAGCATAGTTTGCGATAATTTTTGTTTTTTTTGCATGCTTTAAAACGTCTTTTGAAAGGTTGTCGGAAAGCATTGAGATAATCCCGTTGTATTCCC
>JAMOUY010000206.1 GCA_027067895.1 Acidobacteriota bacterium | reverse complement strand
GAGAATTGTAATTGCCGCTCAGGTATTGGCGGAGGTATAATCCATGGATTTTCGCCTTACCGAAGAGCAGAAAATGTTCCGCGACATGGTGCGGGACTTTGCAAAAAACGAAGTTGAGCCCGGCGCTGCTGAGAGGGATAAAAAAGCCGAATTTCCCCACGATTTGATTAAAGAGATGGGGGAATTGGGTTTAATGGGGGTTTTTATACCCGAGGAATACGGAGGCTCGGAAGCGGACGTTATTTCCTATCTTCTTGCGGTGGAAGAACTTGCAAAGGCTGACCCCGGCGTTGCGGTTACAATGAGCGTAAACAATTCGGTTTGCTGTTTTCCTATTTTGACTTTCGGCACCGAAGAGCAGAAAAAGAAGTTTTTGCCCCCTCTTGCATCGGGAGAGGTAATAGGCGGTTTTTGTTTAACCGAGCCTAACGCAGGTTCTGATGCTGGAAGCCTTAAAACCAAGGCGGTGAAAAAGGGCGACAAATACGTTATAAACGGCTCAAAGGCATGGATTACAAATGCCGGAGTGGGAAAATACTTTGTTCTGCTTGCTTCAACAAATCCCGAAGCGGGGCATAAGGGAATTTCAGCATTTATTGTTGACGCAGAGTCTGACGGTTTCATAGTGGACAAGCCGGAAGACAAAATGGGCATGCGTTCTTCAAAAACCTGCATGGTAACTTTGGAAGATTTGGAAGTGCCTGCGGAAAACCTTTTGGGAAAAGAAGGCATGGGTTTTAAAATCGCCTTAACAACTTTGAATCATTCAAGGATAGGAATAGGTGCGCAGGCTCTTGGAATTGCAAAAGGCGCTTTTATTGAAGGCGTAAGATACTCAACCGAAAGGGTGCAGTTTGGAAAGCCAATAGCAAAACAGCAGGCTATTCAGTTTAAAATAGCCGATATGGCGACAAAAATTGAGGCTGCCGAAAGCCTTGTTTACTATGCAGGATTTATGGATTTGATAGGAAAACCCGATGCAAAACTTTCCTCTATGGCAAAAATGTATGCTTCTGAAACCGCGATTTTCTGCACTTATGAGGCTTTGCAGATTCACGGAGGATACGGTTTTTCAAAGGAATACAAGATTGAAAGGCTTTACAGAGACGCAAGGGTTACCACAATTTACGAAGGGACAAACGAAATTCAAAGGCTTGTTATAGCAAAAAGCCTGTTAGGTTAGTATGGCAAAAAAGGAAAGAGCGGACAAACTGCTCGTTCAAAGACAACTTGTTAAATCAAGGGAAGAAGCCCGCCGTTTGATAATGGCGGGTCTTGTTTTTTTGGACAATAAACGTGTGGAAAAAGCCGGGGAATTGATTCCCCTTGAAAAAGAGATTTTTGTTAAAAGAAAACTTCACAATTACGTGGGCAGAGGCGGGTTGAAACTTGAAAAAGCCTTGGACGAATTTAAAATAGACGTTAAAGACAGGATTTGCGCAGACATAGGGTCTTCAACGGGGGGGTTTACCGACTGCCTTTTGCAGAGAGGGGCAAAACTTGTTTATGCAATAGACACCGGGACAAACCAACTTGATTTAAAATTGAGAAACGACAGAAGAGTTGTTGTTATGGAAAATTTCAACGCAAGGTATTTGAAGAGGGAAGATTTGGAATTTCCCGTCTCTTTTATCTGTATGGACGTTTCTTTTATTTCGGTTAAAAAGATTATTCCAGTTTTTCCGTCTATTGTAGATGAAGAGAAAGATTTTGATGCCGTGATTTTGATTAAACCGCAGTTTGAGGTTGGGAAGGACGAAGTGGAAAAAAAGGGGATAATCAAGGATAAAACAAAGCATGTAAGAGTGGTTGAGGATATAGCGAATTTTGTAAAGGAATACGGCTTTTGCCCTGAAAATATTACAAAGTCCCCCATTCAGGGGCAGAAGGGCAACATTGAATACCTTTTGCATTTCAAGGTAAAGGGAAATTGTAGTAATATTGTAGATAGAAAAATGATAGAAGAGGTTGTTTACAATGAAATTTGAAAAAATAGGGGTTGTTTTCAAGCCTAAGGCTGATTTAAAAACCCTTGAAAAGGTTTTGTTTTCCCTTGAAAAGATTTTGCAGAGATTCGGAATTCAGCACGCTTTGATTATTGAGGATTTTCCTTCTTCCGTGGTGGTAAATAATTCTTTAAGCGATTTTTTCGTGAAAAAAGAAAAAAATGAGTTTATAGAAGAGATAGATTTGTTGATTGTTTTGGGGGGAGACGGCACGCTTTTGTCTTCCGTCAGGCTTCTTGAAGGAAAGAAAATTCCCATTTTAGGCGTGAATTTGGGAAGTTTGGGTTTCCTTACAATGGTGCAGGTTGAAGAGTTTGAAGAAGCGCTTGTCAATACTTTAAAGGGAAAATTTGTTGTTGACGAAAGGCTTATGCTCAAAGGGGAGATTTACGACGAAAAAGGCAGAGTGATTGTTGAAGAGCATGTTTTAAACGACGTTGTTGTCAACAAGGCTGCGCTTGCAAGAATTATGGATTTGAAACTTATGATTGACGGAAATTTTGTGTCCGATTACAAATCCGACGGATTGATTATTTCAACTCCGACAGGCTCAACGGCATATTCCCTTGCCGCAGGGGGCCCCATAATCTTTCCGTCAACAAACGTGCTTGTGATTACGCCGATTTGTCCGCATTCTTTAACAAACAGGCCTATTATCATTTGTTCAAATTCCGAGATAGAGATAACCTTAAACAAACTGCATACGGATATTTTTATAACCTTTGACGGACAGAGGGGATATAAATTCTCGTCTCAATATGTTTTAAAGGTGAAAAAATCGGAGAGAAAGGCTATTTTGGTCAATCCTAAACTAAAAAATTACTTTGAGGTTTTAAAAGAAAAACTGAAATGGGGAGAAAGGTAAGGAGTGAATTATGAAAACCTTTAACATTGTTCCCAATATTCCCCCGGAGTTAAATCCTTTGAAGGAAATTGCCTATAATCTGTGGCATGTGTGGAATCCGGACGCAATAACCCTTTTTATGAGAGTTGACAGAAAGTTGTGGGAAAGTTGCAACCATAATCCGGTTTTAATGCTTGGAAAACTTAGTCAGGAAAGGCTAAACGAGTTGGTGCACGACGAAGGTTTTATGCTTTTCCTTGAAAAGGTTTACAACGATTTTAAAAGGTATGTTGAAAACAAAAACTTTTTTCAATACTCGTTAGGGGTGAACAGAGACTTCAAAATTGCATACTTTTCGGCGGAATTCGGAATAAACGATTCAATTCCAAACTATTCGGGCGGATTGGGAGTTTTGGCCGGAGACCATTTGAAATCATCTTCCGATTTGAATATTCCATTAATCGGAGTGGGATTGATGTATCAGCAGGGATATTTCAGGCAGTATTTAACCCCCGACGGCTGGCAGCAGGAAACATATCCCGAAAACGACTTTCACAACATGCCTATGAAACTTGTCAAAAACGGCGACGGAAATCCCCTAACGGTTGCTGTTAAAGTCGGAGAGAGAAACGTTTACGTCAGGGTGTGGAAACTTGAAGTTGGAAGAGTTTCCGTTTACATGCTTGATACAAACAATCAGATGAATTCGGAAGAGGACAGAAAAATAACCGACCAACTTTACGGCGGAGACATAGAGCACAGAATTCAGCAGGAAATAATTCTCGGAATCGGCGGAGTGAGGGTTTTGGACGCTTTGGGAATTAAGCCTGCGGTTTATCATTTAAACGAAGGACATTCGGCCTTTGCGACATTTGAAAGAATAAGAATACTTGTTGAAAAACACGGATTAACCTTTGATGAGGCAAAACTCTTTGTTCAGCATACAACGGTTTTTACAACCCACACGCCCGTGCCTGCCGGAAACGACGTTTTTCCCCCCGATTTAATAGCAAAGTATTTTTCCGTTTATGCGGGAGAATTGGGGCTTTCTATGGAGCAGTTTCTGTCTTTCGGAAGGGTAAATCCCATGGATTCAAACGAAGGTTTCTGCATGACTGTCCTTGCTTTGAAAAATTCCGCTTTTGCAAACGGGGTAAGCAGACTTCACGGCAAGGTTTCAAGAAAAATGTGGAAAGGCTTATATCCGCACATTGACGTTGAGGAAGTGCCTATAAAACACATAACAAACGGCGTTCACATTCCCTCTTGGATTTCCCTTGATATGGCAACACTTTATTCAAGGTATTTGGGCCCTCAGTGGAGCGAAGACCCGGATAATGAAAAGATATGGGAAAGGGCGCTTGACATTCCCGACGAGGAGTTGTGGAGAACTCACGAGAGAAGAAGGGAAAGGCTTGTTGCTTTTGTAAGAAGAAGGCTTGTTAATTGCCTTAAAAAGAAGGGGGCAAGGCAGAGCGAAATTATGAAAGCCAAACAGGTGCTTGACCCCGAGGCTTTGACAATAGGTTTTGCAAGAAGGTTTGCCGCATACAAAAGGGCTTACTTGATTTTCAAAGACCCGGACAGGCTTGACAAAATCTTGAATAACCCTGAAAGGCCTGTACAGATTATTATTGCGGGAAAGGCGCATCCGAGGGATATGGAAGGCAAGGAAATTATTAAAAAAATTGTGCAGATTGCGAGGGAGGAGAGGTTTAGAAAAAAAGTTGTTTTTGTTGAGGATTACGATATAAACGTTGCAAGATACCTTGTGCAGGGCGTTGATTTATGGCTTAACAATCCGAGAAGGCCTCTTGAAGCCTCGGGCACAAGCGGAATGAAGGCTTCCGCAAACGCAGGCTTGAATTTAAGCGTATTGGACGGCTGGTGGGACGAGGCTTACAACGGCGAAAACGGCTGGGCTATCGGAAGCGGAGAGGAATACGATGATTTGGAATATCAGGACGAAATTGAAAGCAGGGCGATTTACGATTTGCTTGAAAAGGAAATTGTTCCTCTTTTCTACGCAAGGGGAGACGACAAACTTCCTCGTGAGTGGGTTGAAAGAATGAAAAACAATTTGCAAACAATATGCGGATTTTTCAACACCCACAGAATGGTTGAAGATTACATGGAAAAGTTTTACTTGAAGGGCGCGTCTCATAACTTTAATTTGGGGGAAAACAATTTTGAAGGTTTGAGAAATCTTTTGGAGTGGAAAAGAAAAGTTGATTCAAATTGGCATAGCGTAAAGATTTTGGAAAGCAAATTTTTGGGAGATAGGGAAAGCCCGATTAAAACGCCGTTAGGTTGCAGTGTTTTGGTTGACCTTGCTTGGCTGAAACCGGAAGACGTTGTGGTTGAGGCATATTACGGAAAACTTGACGCAAGCGGAAAAATGGTTGATTTTTCTGTCGTAAAACTTGAAAAAATTAAGCATATTGAAAATTCCGTTTATGAATTTTCCGGAGAAATTTTTGTTGAGCAGACGGGAAGATTCGGGTTAAGGTTTAGAATCAGGCCGGTAAATCTTAGCCTTGAAAAATCTTTGTCGCTAAGTTATATAAAATGGGACGATTAAAAACATTGAAAAAAATGAGTAAAATTGCTATATTTTTAGTATAACAATAAAGATGGAGGTAATATGATTAAGTTAAACGAAGAACAAATCAAAAAGAAACTTTACAATGAAAACAATCAGTTTAAAGAATTAAAAGACAAACATGCATCTTTTGAAGCAAGACTCCAAGAATTGTTGAAAAAGAGCAGGCTTTCCAACGAAGAAGAATTGGAACTTCATAACATAAAAAAACAGAAACTTATTCTTAAAGATAAAATGTACCAAATGATTAGGGAGTTTAAAAAAACTCTGTCCGAATAAAACATTTTAAGTTTTGAAGGAGTAAAATTTGTCAAAAAAAAGCCCCGGAAAGGGAGCCTATATTCTTCCGAGTTTGTTCACAATATCCAATCTTTTTTTCGGTTTTTCCGCTTTGTTGATTGCAGAGCAGGGAAAGTACAGTTGGGCTTGTATGCTTATTTTTATTGCCGCAGTTATGGATATGCTTGACGGCAGGATTGCAAGGCTTATGGGAACTGAGTCCCAATTCGGTGCGGAATTGGATTCCCTTGTGGATATCGTTTCTTTTGGTGTTGCCCCCGCTTTTATTTTTTTTCATTGGGGATTTTCTTCCCCCGAAATTGACCTTTTCTTGAAAAGGTTGGGTTGGGCGGCGGCTTTTATTTACGTTAGTTGCGGTGCGTTGAGGCTTGCAAGGTTTAACATTCAGAAAAATATTGTTGATTCCCGTTTTTTTATAGGCGTTCCCATACCCATTGCCGCTGTCTTTATAATTTCCATTATTTTACGGTATCCCGAGCCTGTTCGGTTGCCTATTTTTTCTTACATTGTTTCAATGATGGTGATTTTTGTTTCAATTCTTATGGTTTCCAAAATAAAGTACAACAGTTTTAAGAAAAGCAAGATGAAAAAAGAAAAACCCTATTCTTTTGTGATAGTTATAATTGTTCTTTTTGCCGGATTGATTATTGCCCCTTCAACCGTTTTGCTTTTGTTTACATCCTTTTACCTTATTCATCCGTTTATTTTCAGAAAAGGAAGAAAAGAGGAAATTCCTTCCCAACAATAAATTTTCCAAAATCCCTCGTTTTCGGTTTCTTGCGAAAAATTCTTTTGGTTTTTATATTTTGAGTAAGAAACAAAACGGGGGGTAAATATGATTAACAAGGTTATTCTTTTTATTGAAAGTCATATTCCGCATTTTACCAAATCCTTTGCAAAAGAGGTTTTGAAAAGCAAGTATTTAAACAGGTATAAGGGTTTTGACGAAAGTGAGTTGGTTGCAAGAAGCAAAACTTTTTTTGAAACTCTTGTAAAACATTTGAAAGAAGAAATCGGACACAAAGATGTTGCCCGCTATTTTGTAAAAATCGGCAAGGAAAGGTATAAAGAAGGATTTCCTTTGTGCGAAATAATTTACGCTCTTTTTTTGATTAAAAATATTTTTTGGAAAAAGATTAAAGAAGAGGGATTTCTTTCTTCAACCCTTGATTTGTACATTGCTATTGAAACTTTAAAAAGAATTTACGATTTCTTTGACATTGGTGCTTTTTATGTTGTTAGAGGTTATCAGGAAGAGATGTATCAAGAGTTGGGGGCAACGGGCAAGTTAACGGAAGAGGATTTAAAAAAAGTGTTTTTTCCCGGGTCTTTTAAAAACGATGAACTTGTTGAGAAAATAAATTACAGGCATGTGCCTTTTTTTGACTGGAAATGGTAAAAAAAAGAGGGCGTAAAGCCCCCTTTTCATATTTTCTTTTTATTTTTCTTCAAAACTTGCGCACGCTTCCGCAGTGCTGTCGTAAACCTCAAAGATTGAAATCAAAGTTGTAAGTTGAAGCAAATCGTGGACTTTTGTGTTTAGATTGGCGAGTTTCAATTCTCCGCCCTGCTTTTTCGTTGTTGTATATGCGCTTGCAAGTTCGCCCACGCCGGAAGAATCCATATAACTTACCTTTTTCATGTCAATAACAATCTTTTTTCTTCCTTTTTCAAGCAACTCTTTAATAGTGTTTCTTAAAGCCACGTCCCCTTCGCCAATCGTTATTTTTCCGTCAATCTCAACAACTGTTACGTCTCCGACTTCCCTTGTTTTTATTTTCATATCAACCTCCTTTTATTTTTCTGAATTATTAAAACGAAATTTCCTCAAAAATGTTTCACATGCTTTAAATTTGAGGAAAAATCGGTTTAATGTCAACAGGCACGTCTTTTAATTTTTCAAGCGCTTCTTTTACCTCGGGTTTTACAACTTTGTAGGTGTTTACAAACTGCTTTGTTTTCTCGTAATCCCCGGTTGCTTGAAGCATAAGCAATTCGTGGGCAAGGCTTTTGAATCCCTCTTCCGCTTTGTCAAGATTTACGGAAAATTTGCCTTCTTCCGGATTGTAGTTGATAACTCCCATGTCTCTCAAATAGTTGAAAATGATTATGTTTCCGCCGCCGTGGGCTTCGTTGATTCCGAATCTTATAGAGCGGAAAATTCCGCCTATGAATGTTGTAATCAATTTTTTGTCAAATCCTTCCGGAAAAACCCCTTTTTTTGTAAGGAAAATACCGTTATAAACGCCCAAAGTGTCCGCTTTTGCCTCTTCAATTGTTGAGTAAAACTCTTTCAATTCCTTGTTTACGGTTGTCTTTTTTCCGTTTTTGACAATTATTCCCGGTCCCAAACCGTGGGAAATTTCGTGCAAAAGGGTGTGGGTAAAGTATGCGTTGAAAGAAACGTTTTTCAAAGTGTCTTTTGTCAAAACGGTGTTTGCTATCGGTATCCAGCATTTTTGATACTTTGCTTCGGCAACGTTTTTAAGAAGCACTTTTTTTGAGCCTTTTGCTTCCCTTACCCTTTCGTCGTTGGGCAAATTGAATGCCGTAGTCTGAACTCCCGCGCCTGCGTCTCCCCCGCAGTAAACCTCGTAAACCACGGCAATGGGGGAAGAAAGCCCTCTGTTGAAATTTTTGTACATATCGGGAATGGGAAGGTTTTTTTCCATATCAACGAGGTATTTTGCGATAGTTTTAAGTTTTTCGCTTTCTTTCGGGTCTTTTACAGTTACGAAAGATTCAAAAGATGCTTTGTATCCGAAAAGAGCGTCTTCGTAAACCTCGTAAGGCCCTATAACAACCTCAATTGCATTGTCTTTCATATCCATCCAAGCCATATCCGATTCAAAATAATCGTTTGAAAGAAATGCGTCAGCCCTTTTTTCAAGGTAATTTTTAACGGTGTCGTTTTCGCAGTCTTTCGCCGCCTCTTTTAAGAGTTTTGCCGCTTTTTCAAGAAAAGGCTTGTATTCTTCGGAATACGGAATTGCAACAAGTTTGCCCTCTTTGTCCCTTCTGATAACCGTAAAGTTTGAGGTGAAGGCCTCTTCCAAGTCGGGATGC
>JAMOUY010000205.1 GCA_027067895.1 Acidobacteriota bacterium | reverse complement strand
AACAAATTACTCTTTTTCTTTCAACGCTTCCTATGAAATTGACTTGTTTGACAAACTGTCAAATTCAAAAAAACAGGCTTATTACACGCTTTTGTCCGCCAAAGAAAACGAAAAAGCAATTCAATTATCCATAACCGCCAATGCGGTAAAACTATACCTTCAATACTCTCAACTTTTAGAAGAAATTGAAAAAACAAAAGAAGAAATCAAAGTCAGAAAACTGCTTTACAAATCCGCATACTCAAAATACATAAACGGAGTAATTCCGTCCGACGTTTACCTTGCCTATTTAACCCTGCTAAATCAGTCGGAAAATATGCTTAAACAATTGGAAGAGATAAAAAGCGAACTTGAACACACAATCAAACAAATAGCATCTTCAACAGAGTTTAACTTCAAGGTATCCGATTTTGCCAAACTATCATTGAAACTTCCGCCGGTGAAACCGGGACTTCCATCCGAACTTCTTTTAAGAAGGCCGGACATTCAATTCGCTTACATGCAAATTAAATCGCAAGCATGTCAAGTCGGAATAGACAAAGCATCACTGTTTCCATCAATAAAAATCACTGGAAGCGACGGATTTCAGTCAACGTCTCTATCAAAACTTTTCAAACATGAATCAAACGTATGGAATTTCGGAATAAACCTTTTTCAGTCGATTTTTAACAGAGGCGCTTTGAAAAACAAGGTTGAAATTTCCCGCAAAGATTTGGAAATTTCCATAAACGATTACAAAAAAACCGTTATTAACGCATTCGGAGAAGTTGACAAACTGCTTGCCCAATGCAGGCTGATAAAAGAAGAAATTGAAAACCTTGAAAAAAATCTAAAAAGCCAAAAATTAACCGAAAAAAAGAAACTTGAAGACTATATGTCGGGAAACGACACATACGAAGCATACCTAAATCAGAGAATAAATCTCATAACCACGGAAATAACGCTGTCCCGCTTATACCTTGCCTACGCTTTAAACAGGGTTTCGCTTTACAAAGCATTGGGCGGGGGAATTGAAAAAATAAATCAACTTACCATAGAGGTGAAAAAATGAAAAAGAAAAGGGAAATACTCTTTGCCTTGCTTATTGTCATACTCGGAATAATAGTTTTCGCAGTTTTTATAAAATTCAGGGTAAAACCCCAAAAGGTAAAAGTGGAATACAAAGGGCCTGTGGTGGACACCGTTTTGTGCAACACAAAAGAAAGAAGCATAGACATAGAAGTTTTCGGAACGGTTGATTCATTGAAAAAAATCAACATTATTCCTCAGGTTTCGGGAAAAATAGCCTATGTTTCCCCTAAATTCAAAGAAGGCGGATTTTTCAAAAAGGGAGAATTGATGGTATCAATTGAAGATACCGACTACAAACTTTTGCTTGAAAAGGCAAAAGCAAATTTTTTCAATGCCGAATTAAACTACAAAAAGGCATTAAAACAGGCAAAAATAGCAAAAAAGCAGTGGGAAGAAATATACGACAATATTTTAAAAGGCAAAAATATCGCACCTGACGAATTAACTCTATACATTCCCCAATTAAAAAGCGCAAAGGCTAACTATGATGCGGCAAAAGCGGAAGTGCAACTTGCAAAACTCAACCTTGAAAGAACAAAAATAAAAGCGCCTTTTGAAGCAATAATAATCTCAAAAAACGCAGATATAAGCCAAGTGGTAAATCCACAAACAATAATCGCTTCAATCTTTTCGGTAAAAGACATTGAAGTTATTGTCCCTCTCACAAAAAAACAGTCCGAAATGATAAAAAAAGGAAACGATGCGGAAATATTTCCCGCTTCAAACCCCGACAATGTTCTGAAAGCAAAGGTTGACAGGCTTTCCGGCACGTTTGATTTAAAAACAAGAATGACAAACGCATACCTAACTTTGCTTTCAACAAAACAAAACAGTTTAAAACTCAATGATTTGGTTTTATGCAAAATCAAAAGCAACAAAACAATATGCGCAAAAATCCCGGCAAACGCATACAGAGACGGGAAAGTATGGATTTACCAAAACGGAAGATTGAAAATTAAAAAAGCGAATTTGATTTACAGAAGCAAAGAATTTGTTTACGCAGACGGACTTCCCGAAAGTTTTGAGTTAATAACGACAAATCTTTATGCTGTTTCAGACGGAATGAAAGTAAGGAGAATTAAGGATAAAAAATGAGAAAAATCATTGCTTGGACGGTTAAAAATCACGTTACCGCAAACCTTCTTTTGCTTTTCATTCTCTTTTACGGCTTTATAAACATGAAAAATGCCAAGGTTGAGGTTTTTCCGTATTACAGCATGGATATGATAAGCATAACGGTGCCTTACAGAGGCGCAACCCCGAAAGACGTTGAGGAAAGCATCTGCGCGCGAATTGAAGAAGAAATTGCAGGCATTGACGGAATAAAAAAGATAACCTCAACCGCAAGGGAAGGAATGGGCACCGTTTTGGTTGAAATCCAAAAAGGATACGATTCAAGAAAAGTACTTGACGAAGTCAAAAACGCGGTTGACAGAATAACAAACTTCCCTCAGGAAATTGACAAACCCATAATAACCGAAGTTTCAAGAAGGACAGAGGTTTTAAAGGTTTTAATTTACGGCAATGCGGACGAAAAAGACATAAAAAGAATTGCGGAAAAAATAAGGGACGACTTAACCTCGTTTAAAAACATCTCTCTCGTTCAAATAACAGCCACAAAACCTTATGAAATTTCCATAAACGTCCCCGAATTTATGCTTGAAAAATACCGTCTGAGTTTAAAAGAAATAGCCTCAATAGTCAGGGCAAACTGCACCGACATACCTGCGGGAAGAATAAAAACAAAGGAAAGGGAAATTCTTGTAAGGACAAAGGGATTGAAATATCACGCAAAAGACTTTGCCGACATTCCTATAATAAACAACCCAAACGGAAACATAGTCACTCTGTCGGATATTGCCGAAATCGTTGACGGATTTGAAGACGTTGACAGCAAGGTTACCCTTGACGGATACAACACCGCTGTTATTGAAGTTTTCAGAATAGGAAATCAGTCTGCACTTGAAATTGAAAAAACGGTGAAACAGTATTTGAAAAACGAAAAATCCCATCTTCCCAACGGCATACACGCAGTAATACTCGGCAACATGGCGGACATACTCAGAAGCAGGCTTGACCTTCTTTTGAAAAACGCAAAGTACGGACTGTTTCTGGTTTTGCTTATTCTCGCAATGTTTCTTGAAATAAGGCTTGCATTCTGGGTTGCGGCGGGAATTCCGGTTTCTTTTTTGGGTGCATTCATTGTTCTTCCCTTTTTCGGAGTTTCAATAAATATGATTTCCCTGTTTGCCTTTATTATCTGTCTCGGAATTGTAGTTGACGACGCAATCGTAATAGGCGAACACATTTTTTACAAAATTGAAAGAGGGATACCCCGCGTCAAAGCGGCAATTGACGGGACAATGGAAATGGCTTTGCCTGTTTTTCTATCCGTTGCCACAACAATAGCCGCATTCTATCCCCTTTTAAACATTCAAGGAGTTTTCGGAAAATTTATGTTTGCAATTCCAGCGGTGGTAATTTCGGTTTTAACAATTTCACTTGTTGAGGCACTATTTATACTGCCTTCCCATCTTGCCGGAATAAAAGAGAGAAAGTCAAAATTATTTCATCTACTTCCCAACTATTTCAACAAAAAACTTGATTACTTTGTGGAAAATTATTATTTAAAACTTCTTAAAACCGCTTTGAAAAACAAATGGATAACGGTTGCAATAGGAATTTTCATGCTTTTCACAACACTTGGGTTTTTCGCTTCCGGCCATTTGAAATTTTTGTTTTTTCCGAAAGTTGATTCAGACCAAGTAGTGTGCGCCATAAAACTGCCGGAAGGGGCAAGTGCGGTTGAAACAGAAAAAGCGGTAAACTTTGTGAGAAACAAGGCTTTTGAACTTGAAAAAGAAATCAATAAAAAATTCGGGAAAAAAATTGTAAAACACATTGTAACGACAATAGGTTCGCAGCCATACTCAAACAGGCACAACACATCGGCGGACGCAAACCAATTTTCTTCAAACGTGGGAGAAATAACCCTTGAACTTGAAAAATCCGACAAAAGGAACTTGGACAGCAACAAAATAGCAAAAATGTGGCGAAAAAAAACCGGAGAAGTGCCGGGAGTGGAAAGCATAAGTTTTACCGCTTCCCTGTTTAGCGCTGGGAATCCGATAAATATCCAACTTTCGGCGGACGATTTCAACCTTTTGAAAAAACTTACCAAAAACCTTGAAAACAAATTGCGGGAATTCAAAGGGGTTTACGACATAAAAGACAATTTGCAAGGCGGCAAACTTGAAATAAAACTGAAACTGACGGAAATGGGAAAAGTTTTGGGCTTCAACGTCGCTTCTTTGGGAGAAGAGGTAAGAGGCGCCTTTTACGGGCTTGAAGCGGTGAGAATTCAGAGGGGCAAAGACGACGTAAGGGTTATGGTAAGGTTTCCCGAAAAAGAGAGAAACTCGGTATATTTTCTTGAAAATATGAAAGTAAAAGCGCCAAACGGCTCGTTAGCGCCCTTGAAAAACATAGCAACATGGGAAATATCCCCCTCATACTCTGTAATCACAAGGGCAAACAGAAGAAGAGTCGTAAACGTAATGGCAGACGTAAACGAAAAAATAGCCGATACCGATAAAATTCTCAACAAACTGAAAAACGGATACTTGAAAGAATTAAAAGAAAACTATCCCGGACTGTCATACTCTTTTGAAGGACAGAGTAAAGAAAAAAGAGACTCAATGAAAAGCATGATAACGGGATTTTGGATTGCGCTTCTTTTAATTTATATTCTTCTTGCAATTCCTTTTAATTCATTCAAAATTCCGATAGTTATAATGACAGCCATTCCCTTCGGAATAATAGGCGCTATTTGGGGACACGTGCTTTTAGGATACGATTTAAGCCTTTTAAGTTTCTTCGGCATTGTTGCGTTAACGGGAGTTTTGGTAAACGACAGCCTTGTCCTTATAGACGCAATCTATCAATTTAAAAAAGAAAAACCGAATTCAACCAAAACCGACCTTGCAATTGAGGCGTGCAGAAAGAGATTCAGGCCTGTAATTTTAACCTCAATTACAACATTCGGCGGACTTATGCCAATGATTTTTGAAAAATCCGTTCAGGCAAAATTCCTAATCCCTATGGCTATCAGTCTCGGCTTCGGTGTTATGTTTGCAACTGGAATTACGCTTATACTAATTCCGTCTTTATATCTTATTTTTGAAGATTAAAGTGTCTCATACCTTGACACAATTCAAAGAAAAACATATCATTAATTTATGGTACAGATTAGTTTTGCAAAAAAAGAGATACTGATAAAAATCGTCTATTACGGAATGGCTTTAAGCGGGAAAACCACTTCCCTTCAACATATCCATTCCAGAATTAAAAATAAATCCGGCGCAAAACTCTACTCTGTAAAAACCGAAGAAGACAGAACATTATTCTTTGACTTCCTTCCCATAACCATTCCTTCACTCAACAATTACAAAGTGAAAATCAAACTTTACACAGTGCCGGGACAGGTAAAATATGCCTCAACAAGAAGGGCGGTTTTGGCAGCGACAGACGGAATTGTATTTGTCGTTGATTCCCAAAGCGATTTAATCAAAGACAATCAGGAAAGTTTAAGAGATTTGGCTGAAAACTTGAAATTTTATAACTTTGACATAAATACAATCCCAATAGTAATGCAGTACAACAAAAGGGACTTAAAAAACATTCTTCCACTTTCCGAGTGCAAAAAACAATTTAACATAAAAAACTGGATTGACTTTCCCACAATAGCCATAAAAGGAACAGGCGTTTTGGACGCTTTTTTTGAGATATCCAAAAAAGTTATCACAAACCTTGTAAAAAGCAAAAAACTCACCGTCCCCCCGAATTTTGAAAACGAATTTATGTCGTATCTAAGAACAATTTTTACAGACAAAGAAGAAGCGGAAGAAACCACAAAAAAATCTGAAAGCGACGGATTAAACATAGTTTTCCCATCATCAAGCAAAGACGAATCGGAAGACGAATTAATCAGGCAGGCAGTCCAAACAAATATGGAATTAACCGAACTTTACAACGAACTTGACGAAACAAAAGCAAAACTTGAACACAAAGTAAAACAGTTAATTTCAGCAAGTAAACTCGGACAAACCATTGTATCCGAACTTGACTTGGACAAAATATTCAAACTTGCGGCTGAATCTCTCAAACTATCGGGCAAAATGGGATTATCCATACTTCTTGAAGACAAAAACGGAAACCTTCAAGAAAAATTCATAGACAACATTACGGAAGATTACTTTTCAGAGATAGCGAACGAAACCGGAAACAACCTGCATATTCAGGTTTATAATCAAAACAAAATCGTTATTGTTTCAAAAACAAAAAATTCCGAAATTTACAAACTTTTAAAAAAATATCACCCGCTTGTTGAGGGAAGCGTATCTTTGCCGTTAAAGAAAATGAGAAAAAAAATAGGATTAATCAACCTTTACCTTTTTGAAGAAATGTCCATTGAAGAATCAACCCTGCATTTTTTCAACATAATGGCAAACTTTATCTCAATAGCAATAGAAAACGCAAGACTATACAATACTGTGAGCGAGTTAAACCGGCAGTTAAAAGAAAAAATGGATTATATAGCCAACATAAACAAGGAATTGGAAAACAAAGTTGCGGAAAGAACGCAAGAACTTGAATTGAAAAACAAACAACTTGAAGAACTGCTCAGCCAATTGAGAACAATAGACAAACTCAAAGACGACTTTATGGGATTAATGTCCCACGAATTAAAAACCCCGTTAACATCAATCATAACCTATGCGGAATCAATTGCGGACGGCTATGTTACAGACCCGGAAGAATTAAAGAAATTTGCAAAAGTAATTCACAAAGAGGGAGAATACCTTTCGTCAATAATTGAAAAAGTTATGGACACGGTAAATATTGAAAACAGCCGACTTGAATTGATAATCCAGCCATATCCGCTAAAAGCGCTTCTAATGGAACAAATCCACCGCCTTGAAGAAGAAATAAAGAAAAAGAAAATCAAGGTTGAAATAAACGTTAAAGACACCCTGACCGAAATTGACAACCAGCAGGCGGGAAAAGTTATCTACTATGTTTTGGAAAATGCCATAAAATACAGTCCCAACAACGAACTAATTAACATTTATTCTTCCGAAGACGGCAAGAAGGTAAAACTCTACATAGCAGATTCAGGACCGGGGATAAAACCGGAAGAAATTGATATAATTTTTGACAGATTCAAACTAATTGAAAAACTTGAACACCACCAAAGGGGACTGGGATTAAGTTTACACCTTGCAAAAAGAATAATGGCAAAAATGGGAGGGGATATTTACGTGACAAATCCCGGAGGAAAAGGTGCGGAATTCTGCATTGAATTCAAAAAAGCGTAACCCCGTTATTTCCCTCATTCCGTTCATAAACGCCGTGCCGTTAACCTATTTTATTGAAAATTCAGAAGAAAAAAATTATGACATAACCCACAATTTCCCGTCCGAATGTATAGAAAAACTGAAAAACAAAGAGGCGGACGCAGGCATTGTTTCCTCAATCGCAATCGCAACCGTGCCCGAGACCTTTGTCGTTGACGGGGTGTGCATAGCATCGCATTCAAGCGTGGAAAGCGTTTTACTCTTTTCGGAAAAGGAAATTGAAGAAATTGAAACAATAGGCCTTGACCCTAATTCAGGCACGTCAAACGCCTTAATAAAAATCCTTATGAAAAAATGGAAAAACAAAAAATGCGATTACTCATTTTACGACACTGATATAGAAACCGCTTTAAAATCCAGAAAATACGACGCAATTCTTGCAATAGGGGACAGGGCTTTAATCTTCGGTATGGAAAATCCGTCTTTGATAAAGATGGATTTGGCGCTTGAATGGAATCACTTTACAGGCCTTCCCTTTGTCTTTGCAATGTGGCTTGTAAGAAAAGACAGCGGCCTTTCCCCGGAGTTGTTTAGAAAAGCGGGGGAAAAGGGAATAGAAAGAATTGACGAAATCATTGAAAAAATCAGCATAAACGAAAAATCAATCTTAAAAAAATACCAGATAAAAAAATACCTTAAGGAAAACCTGCATTACAGATTTACCTCAAAAGAGAAAAAAGGTTTAATGCTTTTCCTCAAATACTGTGCGGAAATGAAACTTATCCCCGAAAACTACTCGGTTAAACTTGTTTAACCTTACGGCAAACTTATTTTTCCAAGAATCCTCGGCAATGCGCATCCCGTAACGGAAGGGATTGAAGAGGGAATGCTTTTAAGTGTATTAAACCCTAAAATTGCAAAGCCTATTGCCTCTTTGAAATCGGAAGAAACCCCAAGGCTGTCGGAGTTTACCACCTCAACATGGGGAAGAAGTTTCTTCAAACTTTCCATAAAAAACTCATTGTTAACGCCTCCGCCGGAAACAATTAAAATTTCAGGCAAATCCTCATATTCAACAAACATTTCAATAGACTTTGCAATTGAATACGGGGTCAGATAGGAAATTGTTGAAAACAAATCGTAAAAGTCAAGGTGCCTTCCCGCTTCAAGTATAAAGTTTAAAAAATCCTCTCCAAAATACTCTTTTCCCGTGGATTTCGGCGGCATTTTGCCAAAATATTCGTCGGCAAAAATTCTTTCAAGAAGCAAATTGTTTACCCTTCCCTTTTTTGCAAAGTTTCCGTTTAAATCGCAGGTATGTTTTTCACCGAAAAGCCTTTTTACCGCCAAATCGGAAAGGTAATTTCCCGGCCCCGTGTCAAAGGCGACAATGTTT
>JAMOUY010000204.1 GCA_027067895.1 Acidobacteriota bacterium | reverse complement strand
TTCAACAACCTTTTTATCCGATTTCATAGCGGCATTTTCGGCCATTCTAAGCATTTCAAGAGCCGCTTTGTAATCCTTTAATTTGTAGTAGCACATAGCCGCCATGTAAGAAGGAAAGTACCAATAGTTATACTTTTCCGCATCGGCCTGAAAATGCTGCAAAGCCTGTTTAATCTTTCCCTGTTTGTAAAGTTTGTAACCTAACTTGTAATCCGCTTTCACAAAGTTAACACTCAAAAGAAAGATTAAAACAAAAATTCCTATTTTTCTCATAACATCTCCCCTATATTTATTTTTTGGTAGATTTCGATTTCAGAATTTCTTTAAATTCCATTGATAATTTTTTTGAAAATTCCTTGCCTTCAATTTTCGCAAGTGAAAAAAGAATGTGGTTTGCAAAATCAATTACAATCTTCTTGTCCATAGGATTTTCTTTAAGTTTTGCCAAAGACTTTAAAAATTCGCTCTCAATTTTGTCCGAAAAACCCGGCACCGAAACGGTAAAATTTCTTGCCACATCTTTCAAAGCAAGTATTTTCTTGTAAAGAGGCGATTTATCTAACAAATCCTTTTCGGATTTTTCTTCTTCCGTATTTAGAGTTTTAACCTCATAGGGAAACTTGGAAAGCATTACAAGATTGTTTACAACAAGTCCGTATATAAGTTTCGCCACAACAAACGGAGTAAGCCCGCTTTTCTTTGATATTTCCCTAATATTGGTTTTACCGTCAATGTACCTTATAATTTGCAATTCAGAGGTGTTCATAGTGTGTTTTGTTTTTGGATTTTCAATTAAAACAGGATAATAGGCAAGTGATGGAATTTTTCTGGACAACACTCTCCATTCGTCAAGCCTTCTTGCCGCTTCCATCAAAACGCTTGTTAAATTTGATTTAACATTTTTAGGGTAACTATGGTCAATTTCACCGACTTTAAAATGGCCTTCAAGCCAAATGGCAATTTCGTAAACTGCCTCGTCTCCTTCAAGACTGTCCGTCTTTGCGTAAATAAGATTGCCGTCAATAAGAACAACTCTTCCCTTTTCACCGTCTTTGTTCATAAAATTTATAAGACAGGTCTCCCCCGCCATATTCGCAAGTTGAAGAATATCGGGAACTTTCAATTCACTAAGATTTCCCTGTAAAATCATGCTAACCTCTTAGTTTACAAAAGTGGGCCCGCTTCTGACAAGCGGGCCTTGAAATTATCTTGAATAACTGGTTTTCAATTTAAACCTTATGGTTAATGTCATAATAACGTCAACAGGATGGCCTCTCAATTTACCCGGAGTAAATTTCAGTTTTCTAACGGCATTAATTGCCGCCTGTCTGAAAAAGGGATAATTTCTAAGATTTCCGCCTATAACCTTAATATCCCCAACAGTCCCGTCTTTCCTCAAAACAGCCTGCAAAATTATTATTCCCTGCAAACCGGCTTTTTTACCCAATTCGGGATAAACAACGTTTGCCATTAACTGTTTGAGAGAATACTTGGGCTTTTCAAGGCCTATTGTAGCCTCACTGACAGGCCCGCTCGGCACCGGCGGTTCATCGGGAATATCTCCAACCATATAATCGGAATCTATATCAGGAGTATCCTGCTGGACGTTTGTTTCAATCGGGACCTCGGGTTCCGGCTCATCCGGCGTGGGGTCGGGTATAGGTATTTTTTTAACCTTTTTCTCAATCTTTAACTGTTCAAGTTGCTTCTCAGGCGGAGGAGGCAAAACAACCCTTGTAATCTTTTTTTCCACCTTTTTCTCTTCAACTATCTGCTTGGAGCCGAAATCAGGCAATTTTGCCCAAATCAGAACAAGGTGAAATATAAGCGCAATAAGAAGCGCAATCTCAAAATACTTTTTGTCCTCTTCATACTCCTGCAAATAGTCTTGAATCATAGAATGGTCATCAAAACCGACAGGAGCATTTCTTTTTACATCTTCAACCATAATATCCCCCGCTCTCTTTAATAGCCCCAGGCTTCAAGTTCCGCCGAAGTCGGAATTGATATTGTCAATCCCTTGTCGGCAGGCAGACGCCCTTCTTTTGCAACCTGTTCCTCTACCTGCTTCAATGTGTCAAGAACCGCAACCATTGCTTCGTAATCGGCTTCGGGGTTTACGTGAATGATTATTGGCTTCTTGTAGTTTCTTGAAACCTTTTCGTACACGTAATCTTTTAAGAAAGCCATATCCCTTATTGACCTCGGCTCTTTCTGGTCAACAGAATAAGTTCCGTCAGCATTTATTTTAATGTAAATTGATTCCTCTTTCTGGACTTCCTGAGTATCGGACTTGTCCTGCTGAGGAAGCAAATGCTCAATACCCTTTGTTGCAGAAATAACCGTGGTCAACATAAAGAATACGATAAGTAGGAACGCAATATCTGCCATTGACGCGGTAGGGATTTCAGGCTGTTCTTTTTCTTTCTGAATCTTCATCTTAAAACTCCCTTACTGGTTGTTGGTTTTCAACTCGGTCAAGAATTGAAGGTTCTTAACGCGAGCCTGTTCCAACTGTTCCAATATTTTGTCAATAACGTGCCACTTAACCTTTTTGTCCGCTTTGAGCACAACATGCTGCTCAGGGTCTTTGGACATAAGGTCAACGGCAAATGACAACACATCAGACGCGTCAATGGGATGTGTGTCTTCCTTACCGTCCGAAACCTTAATATAGCCGTCTTCGGTAACAACGATAAATGCCGAACCTTTTACCACTTCACTCCTTACTACTGACGCAGGAAGTGTCAAAACAGTTTTATCTACCTGAAAAACCGTTGTTATCATAAAGAATACAATTAACAGGAAAGCAATGTCTGCCATTGAAGCCGTAGGGATGTAAGCCTCAATTGTTTTTGTTTTTCTAAGTTTCATTGCTTATCCTTTCTTATTGTAAAGACTCAATTTCTCCGAATGTCTCCAATAAAACGTTTGACGCTGATTCAATTTCTCTAATAAAACCTGCAATCAAAGAGGTGTAGTAGTTGTAGAACATCAAAACGGGAACCGCAACTATAAGACCGCCGGCAGTGGTAATCAACGCTTCCGAAATACCTTCCGCAACCTTTCCGGGGTCGTTTAACTTTGACATAGCGTCAAAAGACTGAATCATACCGGTAACAGTACCCAAGAATCCCAACATAGGCGCAAGGTTTGCAACGGAAGCAAGAATTCCGAGACCTTTTTCAAGTCTTGCGATTTCGTGAATAGCGGCATTTTCCATTGCCTTTTCAATCTCTTCCTGAGGTCTTCCGAATTTCAACAAACCCGCTTTAAGAATAGAAGCGATAGGGCTTCTGTATTCTTCGCAAAGGTCAATAGCCGCTTTAATGTTTTTCTTTCTCAAAATAGCCTTTAATTTACCAAGGAATTCGGATGTGTTTATTCTTGCTTTATAAAGAATAAACCCTTTGTAAATAATAACGACAAGTGCCATTATGGAAAAGAGAGCAAGAACGTACATAATAGGACCGCCCTTATCCATATATTCCATTAATCCGCTTGTAAATGCACCCACTTTTAACCTCCTAAAATTTTTTTAAAAAATCATGGCTAACTTACACTGCTTTCATTAAACGCATTAAGGTTAAAGCAATCACCTCCTTTAAATCGTTTATTCAAACATAAAAATTTTTATCACAATAGACGCCTAAATTCAAGTCAATATCTTGTATGTCAACCGTTTTCATTCTTATTTTTTGCCGCCTTTGTCTTTCGGCCAATAGGTTGCATATAAAACGCCGTTATCGGTAAAGTATAAAACAACTTTCTGCTTTAATTCGGGCTCTCTGTAAATCCACAAATGAATTGTTCTGCCGTATTTGTCTTTTTTAACCGTTTTTTCCAAAGGATAGCCGACAAGAGCCTGAACTTCTTCCATTGTCATATTTTTCTTGATTTTTTTAAATTCATCATGAGTTAAAAATTCCCAATCCTTAATTTTTTCAAGCAGTTTTTTTGCGTCTTCGTTGTCGGGAGAGAATTGAAGAACATTTTCCACAATTTCCTTAGCCTTTGAATACTTGCCTCTTTCAATCCAGCCTTCGGCATAGTAAAGTTGAACAAAATCCATCACCTTGTTGGCAACCGCGTTGTTCGGGTCAATAGCAAGAAGTTGCCTTGCTTCGTTATAGATTTTCTGAACAAGTTCGTCTTTTTCTTTTTTGGTTTGCAGATTTTCAAACTGAGATTTTAAATCTTGCAAAGCCTGAACCTTCTTTGCTATTTCTTCCTGACTAACCTGAGGCTTCTGCTCTTCCTGCTTTTTAGCCTCTTTTTTTCCGCCGCACGAAATAATCATTACGGAAAGGGTTAACACAAACAAAAGATAAAAAAATCTTTTCATATAGCCTCCTTTTAAGATACATCCTCGTATTTAACTATACACCATTTGCACTTAATTTAAAACAATTTTAATGACTGAAAAGTCCGTTTATAAATGAAAAAAATCCTTTTGTTTTTACTTTTTTTCTTCTTTTAATTCAAAGGTGTAAAAATCGTTTACGCCTTTTCCTTTGCCAACACTGACAAGGGAAATCCCGCCTTTAACCATGGCCGACAAGGATTTAAAATCCATTTTTGCGTAAACAAATCCCACTTTAAAACTTAAAGGCTTAATCTTCTCAAAAACACTGTTTTCGGTAATTAAGTCCCTAAACTTTTCTTTTATAAAGCAGACTATTTTCACCCTCTTTTCTTCCGAAAGAGAAATTGATTCTATCTGCCCGATTTCAACTCCTTTGAAAACTATGGGGCTTCCTTTTTGCAAGGTTTCCGCATCGTCAGTTAATAAAATTATCCTAAGACCTTTTAGGTAAACTGTGTCGGAAGGATTGACTCCCGCAACCACAAATTCCGACTTTTTCTTATCGGAAGGAAAGTAGGCAATTTTTATGAAAGAACCGAAAATTGAGGCAGAGGCGTTTTTGATTTCCCCAGCCGAAAATTTTTCTTTTTCAATGTAAAATTTGGTGGAAGAGGTCAAAAGATAAGAGTATTTTTTGTCTATCAAAAGATGGATTTTCACTTTTTCGTTTTCTATATCCAATCCGCTTACTTTTCCGACAATAACGCCGCGATACCTTACCTGACTTGATTTTTTCAAACCATACGCATAGTCGCTTATAAGAACCGCTTTGACAAAATTCTTTGCCTGAAATTCGCTTTCCGAAAGAAGTTTATACTCTTTTAACGGATTAGACGAAGACGATTTTTTGCCGGTTTTAAGGATTATTGCGCCTTTTAACAGAGAAATAAGGTTTTCGGTTTTTACCTCAACCGCGTCAAGGCCTATTTTGACGTCAATTCCCGACGCTTTGTAAAAAAGCGAATTTTGGTTTAAAAGAGGCTTGAATCTTTTTTCAACAAAAGAGTAAAGTTTGAAAATATTTTTTTCTCGGTCAAAATCCACCCTGTAAACCTTGCCGATTTTCATTCCGTTGTAATAAATTCCCATTCCTTCGTAAATGCCTTTCAGGGTTTCGGCATAAAGAATAAATTTCGCTCCGTCTTTGTTAAGGTAAATATACCTTTCCGCGTCTCTTCTGCTTTTAAACAAAGGATAGGTATTTTTTTCCAATGAATTTTTACACTCGCACTTCAAAAGCCCGACGCCGCCGAGTAGCAACTGTTTCAACGGGGAAACCTTTAAGGTTAAACCCTCGGAAGAAAGCGAGCCTTCAAAACCGCTTTTTTTGTAGAAAACCGGTTTTCCTTTAAGAAGGGAAGCGTATTCCGAATATAAAACAGCCGAATAGTATTCGGAATTTTCTTTTAAAGAAACGGAAGTTATTTCCCCGATAATTGTTTTTCCGTAAAAAATATAGTCTCCCGCGCTCAGCCCTGCGGAATGCTCCGATTTCAGTTTTATTCTTACAACTTTTCCAAAAGGTTTTGAATGGTGAAGGATATAGGTGTCTTTTGGCTCGGATTTTTCATTGTAAAACGCAAATTCTATATGTGTGCCTTTGATTATTGAGGGAATGTTCAGATTTTCAAGAGACGGTTTCTGTATCCAAAACAGGCATTTGTAAGCAAGGAATTCGGAATACTTCTTTTTCATTCTGACATAGAGATATTTTGTATCAGTTTCAACATCATACTCGGCATTGACAACTTTTCCCGCAACTTCGCCTTTGTAATAGACAATTTTCAATGAGGATTGAATTTTATGTGCGTTTTTCAGAACAAGTTTTATCGTTTTCAAGGAAAACTCGGTATCGCTTTTTGAAGGAAAAAGGTAAAACCCCTTTCCGTTGCAAACCTGAAATTCTTTTGAGTTTTTATTCAAACTGCAAACCGACGGGGAATTGTCGGGGGAATCAAACTGAATTCCGCCGAAAAAAAAGTTTAGCGTATTGTTAACTTTTAACTGAAAATCGGGAAATGAAGCCTTTATGTCAACAGGGGAAATTTTCCAAAAATTTGAATTAACTTTTACAAGGTTTGCAAATCTGTTGTCTATTGAAATAACGTATTCAACCTTTTTCCCCTTTAAACTTCTTTTGGTAATGTTTCCCACAAGAAAGTTTTTAAACAAAACAGGCGCGCCTTCAATTAAAGAGCCGTCTTCGCTTATAAGTTTGAAATAGGTTACGTTTGTTTTAGGTTCTTCCTGAAAACCGTTGAATTTTCTTTTTTTCTTTAATTTTGAAAGTTTTTCCGGGTCATTGGTTGCGGGGGAAAATTCTATGTAAGTTCCGGAAAAAAGCGTTGACAAACCTGTAAATTCGGTCGGTTTAAGTTTGGGACTAACCTTCCAAAACCTCGCACCTTCGGTCAGATATTTTGAAAAACTTTTTTTAATCTTTGCGGTTATGACAAATTTGTTCAAGTCTTTCGGGTCAACCTCAATATCTTTTACCATTCCTATATGAATTCCTTTGTATTTTATCGGGGTTTCGTCCTGCTTAAACCCTTGGGCGTCTTTAAAAATAATTACAACGGTTTCGCCCATTTTGGCGTATTCGTTGAAAAGCATAATGCCTGAAACTATTATTGCGATAATGGGAATTACCCAAACAAGGTAAATTGTTGACCTTTTTACAATGACTGATTTCATATTTAACTCCAAAAAAGTTTAGTATCAAAGTTTTTAGTGGCAAGAATGGTAAAAATAACGACCAAAGCAAAGGGAATTATTGCAGGCCCCGGCTTTGCAAAAGCCACAAAACCGAACTGCACAAGGGAACTCATTAAAGCAACGACAAATACGTCAAGCATAGACCATTTGCCGATAAAATGAAGAATGTGATAAATGTTTATCCCAAGAAGCCTTTTTTCCTCAACCTTAAAATGATAGATGAGAAGAAGAAAAACAATACCGACAATTTTAACAATAGGAATAAGTATGCTTGCAATAAAGATAACGCTTGCCACAAAGTAATCCCCGTGAACAAAAAAGTAAACAACACCGGAAAATATGGTGTTTTCCTCGGCCTTTCCCATTTCTCCCGTAACCATCATGGGAAGAAAATTTGCAGGAAAGAAAAAAATCAATGCAGTAATGGTGTATGCCCAAGATTTGAAAACAATTTTTTTCTTTTTTTCCTCACTAAGATTCATTGAAATTTCCCTCAAAACACATTAATTCGTTAATTTTTTCGCAACTGTAATTATCGCAGAAAATTTTCACGTCATCCGGGTTAAACCACTGGACGCTAACATAAAATGTAGTTAAAAAGAGAATAAAAACAAGTGTGCCCAGACCAACTGTAATATCGGCAATAGACCTCAACTTAATGATAGCAACAAATATTCCCACAAGATAAACCTCGGTCATATTCCATTCGGCAATAAGTTTGTAAAGAGACAACAAACGATATACATAAGGCGAAATAGCCTTAAATTTTACCGCAATTATTACCGCTATTCTGATAACAAGCATTGTGTAGGGAATTATAATTACGCTTAACCCCAATATAAACGCAGTTAAAAACTTACCGGTTGCAATTAAATGTCCGAGGCTTGCAACAAAAGACGTTGTTCTTTCAATACCTAAAATTTTCACAGACAGAAGCGGAAGATTTAACATCCACAAAAAAAGAATCAAACTTGTCAAAGAAAGAAACAAAACATACCTGAAAGGTTGCCCCATTCTGTAAACAAGGCTTTTGCATACCGGACACAGATAATCGGTATCCCTTTCAAATTTATCAATTTCAACAATTGTCCCGCAGTATTTACATTCCCTTTTAAACTCCATGTTGGTTTTATTGTATCACAACAAAATCAATCTATTTTACAAGCCATATTTCATTTTGCAGGTTTGAGAGAAATTTGCCTCCGTCTTTTGTTACCACTATAATTTCCTCAATTGTGGCAACGCCGTATCCGTCAATCCTTACCCTCGGCTCCAACGTGTAAACCTGATTTTCTTCAATTTTTTTGTAAGGCAAATCGCCGTATCTGTCCCATTCCGGGGCCAAAAGCCCTCCTCCGTCGTGAGCAGCTCTTCCCACCTGATGTCCCAAAGCGTGGGGATATTCGTCAAATCCTCTTTCAAGAATAAGGTTTCTTGCAATTGCATCAATTTCCCTGCCTTCCATTCCGGGACGTATCGCCTTTGCGCTTTCAATAATGGCGTCCCTAACAGCCTCAAAGCCTTTTATTACCTCTTGCGGCGCTTCGGCTTCTCCCTCTCTTAAAACATACCAAGTTCTCTGCAAATCCGAACAGTAATCGTTTATCTTCAAGCCGAAATCCATGTTTAAAACATGTCCCCTCTCAATTACTTTATCGGTGGGGCCTGTATGCGCCTCGCCTTCGTCCGGAATTCCGGTAAAAACAGAAGGGCACATCTCCAAATCCCATGCAGGCTCGTAGCCTAATTC
>JAMOUY010000203.1 GCA_027067895.1 Acidobacteriota bacterium | reverse complement strand
TCGTGTATTCTCGCCCCGCCGGAATCGTTAAGCCCGATAACCGGCGCTCCAACCTTCATTGCCAAATCCATAATCTTGCAAATCTTTTTGGCATACATCTCGGAAAGCGAACCGCCGAAAACTGTAAAATCCTGAGAAAAAACGTAAACAAGCCTTCCGTCAATTCTGCCGAATCCCGTAATAACGCCGTCGCCTACAATTTTGTTTTTTTCCATTCCGAAGTTGTTGCACCTGTGGACAACAAATCTGTCCAATTCTTCAAAAGTGCCTTTATCTAAAAGAAGTTCAATTCTCTCTCTTGCAGTTAATTTCCCTGCGGCGTGCTGTCTTTCAATTCTTTCTTTTCCGCCGCCTAACATGGCTTTTTCGTTTCGCTCTTTCAATTCTTTCAGTTTTTCTTCAAGAGTCATTTAATCCCCCTCTTACCTGATTTAAAACCTGCTTTTAATCTATCAAAAAAGCGGAAAATTTACAATTAGATAAAAGCCATAAACAAAGTTTAAATCAACAAAAAATTTTTACAAAAAGATAAAGTTTAAGTGTAGTAAAATCTAATCGGGAGGTAATTATGAGCGAATACAAATTTTTGATAAAAGCAAGCGAAATAAAAAAGGGCATACCCAAGCAAATAAAGTTGGAAACAAAAAAAATCACCGTATATTTCAACGGAGAAAAATACTTTGTTTTTGACTCCCACTGCCCCCATGCAAGGGCGGACTTAACAAAAGCCGATTATTCGGACAAAGAGGTAAAATGCCATTGGCACGGATACAGGTTTGACTTGGAAAGCGGCAAGGGAATAGGAAACAACTTTAAACTTAAACTCTATGAGGTTAAAATAGAAAACGGCGATATTTTGGTAAAGGAAAAAGAAGAAGAAAAGCAGGGCGGTCTGTTTTTCCCGGAAGTGAAATTCAAAGGAGAAGACAATGATAAGTGATTTAAGATGGATAGCGTGGGAAGTAACTCCGAGGTGCAACCTTTCGTGCGTGCATTGCCGTTCGTCCTCAACAATGCATTTGCCCGAACCTATGAATACCGAGCAGGCAATGAGCGTTCTTAAAAAGATAGCCGACTTCTGCAAGCCGGTTTTAGTCCTTTCCGGGGGAGAGCCTCTTTTAAGAAAGGATTTGTATCAATTGGCCGCAAAGGGGAACGAGTACGGATTCAGAATGTGCATAGCCACAAACGGCACCTTGATAAACGACGAGCATTGCGAAAAAATGAAGGAAACCAATATTCAAATGGTATCTCTTTCCCTTGACGGAAGTACTGCCGAAGTGCACGACAATTTCAGAAACCACAAAGGGGCTTTTGAGGGAATTTTAAGAGGCATTGAGTATTTGAAAAAGCACGACATCCCCTTCTTAATAAACTCGTCTTTCACAAAAAGAAACATGCACGACATAGAAAACACCTACAAACTTGCAAAAAAACTCGGCGCAAAAGCGTGGTATATGTTTATGATTGTGCCTACCGGCAGGGGCAAAGAGATTATGGAAGAGTTAATCCCGCCGGAAGATTACGACAGAATTTTGGAATGGCATTATGAATTGGAGCAAAAGGAAGACGAAATTCTTGTAAGGCCCACATGCGCGCCACACTATTACAGGGTTTTTATAGAGAAAAAGATGGAAGAGGGCAAGGCTGCAAAGAGAAGGGATTTGACATTTTCCACAAAGGCAAACAAGGGCTGTGTTGCGGCGCAGACAATATGCCTTATTAGAAGCGACGGAGAGGTTTTGCCCTGCTCATACTTCCCCGTATCCGGCGGAAACATATTCAAGCAAACATTGGAAGAAATCTGGAACGGCGAGTTGTTTTCGGGATTGAGGGATTTTTCAAACTACAAAGGAAGATGCGGAGCATGCAAATACAAAGGCGTTTGCGGAGGTTGCAGGGCAAGGGCATACGCGGTTTACGGCGACATTTACGAAGAAGAGCCGTTCTGCTCATACATTCCCGAAGGATACCAAGGCGGAATAAAACCGTTTGATATTTATTGATTTTTCAACGCATAAAAAAACGGGGCGTTATGCCCCTTTTTTTGTGAATAAATTTTTAAGCCGACTTCTTTTCAATCCGTTGCAAAATAGTCAAGACTTTTTTGCAAAACACTGCAAAAAAGTCAGGTTTTGAAGTGTAATAAAAAAATTAAATTTCCATGCTACAAACACAAATTAACCCTTTTTTGCCGAAACAACAACAAATCCCCCCTTCCCGTACCCTGAAAGGGGAATGTCCGGCTTTTTCAG
>JAMOUY010000202.1 GCA_027067895.1 Acidobacteriota bacterium | reverse complement strand
GCTTGCGGTTGAAAACATGAAAGACGCGGGCTGGATTTCGGAATACGACGCATTTATAGCCTTCAAAATTGCAAACGTTCTCTCCGGCGGACAGGTGCCTGAGGGAACCTACGTTTCCGAAGACAGACTGCTTGAACTTGAAAGAGAGGCGTTTGTTGAACTGTGCGCACAGCAGAAAACTCAGGAAAGAATTGCGCACATGCTTAAAACAGGCAAACCTTTGAGAAACTAATCTCTCTCTCCAATCTCCTCTTACTCTGCGGGGCCTTCGGGCCCCATTTTTTGTTTTTTCTTTTTTCAATTTTATTGCTAAAATTTTATTACCGAAAAACAACTTTTTGGATTTTTTCACCGTCAAAAAAATAAAGGAGAATTTGAAAGTGGAAGGCAAAGGTTTCTGGTTTAAAGGAAGGCGTTTTTTAAAACTCACGGCGCTGATTTTGTTTCTTCTATGGGGTAGTTATTTTGTTTATAAACATGAAATAAGAAAGATGGTTTTATTCAGAATACCACCCTGGGAAGATACTGATGTTGGTTGCGGAGTGTTTGTTTCTGATTTATGCGTATTCAACCCCTTGCGAGACAGGACGCTGGAAAATACTGTACAGCGAATGGTAGATTACCTGCACGAAAAAGACCCTGAAAAAGCAAATAAAATCCTTGAAGAATTAAAGCAAAACCCCATAGTTTCAGAAAAAGTGATAAAGCGACTTCAAGATTACAGAAAAATCCGGCCTGATATTTGTGTTGATTTAGGCAGGCTAAAGCCAATTGATTATTTCAAGAAAAAAGGCAAAATAGTTTTTGCTTTCTGGGTTAAATATTGCAAAGAATCCCCGTATTATGATGATAAATCCTGGGACAATAATGCTGCTGGAGGTTATGTTGAGATAGACCCTAAAACAGGTAAAATAGTGGCATTTGTTATGATTAGTTAATTTTTGTAATTTTTTTCGTTTCATTTTCATGGTGAGAGAACTAAATTGCTTCAGGGGGAGAGTAAATGAGAAAAAGAAGATTTTTTGAGATTGCTCTGGTTTTGTTTCTTCTATGGGGTAGTTATTTTGTTTATAAACATGAAATAAGAAAGATGGTTTTATTCAGAATGCCGGGGGAATTATGTGATATTGGATGCGGAGTTTTGGTTTCGGAAGCATGTTTATTCAACCCCTTGCGGGACAGGACGCTGGAAAATACGGTACAGCGAATGATAGACTACCTGCACGAAAAAGACCCAGAAAAGGCGAAAAAAATACTTGAAGAATTAAAGCGAAACCCCATAGTTTCGGAAGAAGCAATAAAATGGGTTTTGAGATATCGTAAAAGTTTAACTATTCGCCGTCGTTCTTTTTTGGGAAAGATAAGACCAATTGATTATTTTCGTAAGAAAGACGTAATAATCTTTGCCTTTTGGGTTGAATACTGTAAAGAGTCTCCATTTTATGGCAAGTTTCGGGACAATAAGGCGGCTGGTGGTAGTGTAGATATAGACCCTAAAACAGGCAAGATAGTTGCATTTTATTTATGATTAGTTATTTTTTGTGCCTTTTTGGCATTGCTATTTTGGCAGAAAAATCAGGGAGTGGGTTTTTTGCGATTGGCTGTTTTTTGATGTGCTATTGATTGGCGAGCCTGTAAATGGAAGCGTTCAAAGATGGGATTGTAAATCGGTTCCCACTCCCTAAGGGTTCATATTGTATTGAACTGCAATTATTATGCCATAAAAATGTCATTAAAGATAGGAAAATCTGATACCATATTATTTGTTGCGGGGGAGGATTTATGTTTGTTTACAGACACAGAGTCAGGTATTTTGAAACGGATAAAATGGGGGTTGCCCACCATTCTTCCTTTGTTTTCTGGTTTGAAAACGCAAGGATTGAGTTTTTGAGAAGTCTGGGTTTAAATTATTCGAAAATAGAAAATTCCGGTTTTAACCTTGCGGTTGCGGAGATTAACGGCAGGTTTTTAAAGCCTGTTTTTTTTGACGAGTTGATTGAGGTTGAGGTAAAGGTTAAGAAATTCGGCGGGGCTTTTGCCTTTTTTGAATACAAGGTTTTAAAGGAAAACGGTGAAATTGCCGTTAAGGGATACACCAAGCATATAGCGGTAAATTCGGAATTGAAAAAGTCCCCTCTGCCTGAATGGGTTTTGGAAAAATTTAAAAAGTTGTGAATTGATTTTTACGGAAAGGAAGCGACATGCTTAAATTCGGGACGGCAGGCCTGCCTCACGGGGCTAAATCCTACGAGCAGGGCTTTGA
>JAMOUY010000201.1 GCA_027067895.1 Acidobacteriota bacterium | reverse complement strand
GAAAACAAAGCCTTTGCAAATAAAAGAGGTAAAAGCGGGGCAGTATATCGGCTACGGGTTAACATACAAAGCCAACAGTGATATGAAAATTGCCGTTTTGCCCGTCGGGTATTCGGACGGATACGACAGGGGATTGTCCAACAACTCTTACGTTTTGGTTAAGGGGAAGAGATGTCCGGTTGTCGGAAGGGTTTGCATGAACCTTTTTATGATTGACGTAAGCCACGTTAACGGTATAACCGTTGAAGACGAGGTTGTTTTGATGGGGAAAAGCGGAGACGAAGAAATTACGGCGGATATTCTTGCTTCGTTTTTGGGAACAATAAACTACGAGATTATTGCAAGACTCAATCCCTTTATTCGCAGAGAGATAGTTGAGTAATGAGAAACATAAAACTTGTAGTTCAATACGACGGGACAAATTATTCAGGCTGGCAGATTCAACCTAATGTGAAAACAATTCAGGGGGTATTGAAAAATGCTGTTGAAACCCTTGTTGACCATGAGGTGAAACTTTACGGTGCATCAAGGACTGACGCGGGAGTGCATGCCTTGGGACAGGTTGCCTCATTTAAAACCGAAAAAAAGCATTCTGTCGGAGTTATTAAAAAGGGATTGAACGCAATTTTGCCTGACGATATAAGGGTTGTTGAGGTTAACGATGTTGATTTGTCCTTTCATCCCAGATTTGATGCAAGGGGGAAAACATACAGATACCGATTTTTTATAGGAGACGTTGTTCCGCCTTTTGAAAGGTTTTACTGCTATCACGTAAGAGGAAAGGTTGACGTTGAAAAAATGATAGAATCGGCACCCCTTTTTGAGGGCAAAAAAGACTTTTCATCTTTCAGAGATTCAATGTGCACTGCGAAAACAACAATTAAAAATATAAAAATTTCTAAATTTAATTTATTGAACAACGGCTTTTTGGAATATATAATAACAGGCGATAGTTTTTTGCATCACATGGTTAGGAATATTGCCGGCACGCTTTTGTGGATAGGCAAAGGGAAAATTTCCCCGGATTTTATTCCCGAATTGTTTGAAAAAAAGGACAGGACGCTTGCCGGCCCGACCCTTGATGCAAAGGGTTTATTTCTTGAAAAGGTTTATTACCGATGATAAAGGGAGGGATAATGAAACGCTTATTTTCTTTTGTCGTTTTACTTTTGTTGTTTATGAATTCCTGCTCATGGTTTGAAAAACAGCAGGTAAAAAAGATGGAACAGATGGCTATGAAAATTGACAAACTCAGCGATGAGTTGAAACAAAAAGAAGATGCATATAAGCAACTTCTTGCGGAATACGGATTAAAGGGAGACAAAAAACTTACTCCCGAGCAGATGAAAATGCTTTCTCTTACACCCGAACAAAGGGCTTATTTGAAGAAAAGGCTTGCTCAGGAAAAGGATTCCTCTTATTCGGCAATGATTCAGGAAATTCTCAACAAAGACGAAGAAATCAAGCAGTTGAGAAAAGAAATTGAGGATTTAAAGGAAAAACTGCCTAAACCCTATACCGTTCAGCCGGGTGACAATCATTACGATATTTGCATGAGATTTTTAACCGAGCAGAAGGGTTTGTCCCCGGAGGAGGCGCAGAAACTTGTTGAAAGGGTCAATCTTCTTGATTATCTTCTTCCCGGTTTTGAGGTTTACCTTTTCTATAACGACGGTGTTTTCGGAACATTTGTAACTCAGGGTACCGCAAACATGAGTCCCAACCAGATAAAGAAGTATTACAAAACCAAACTTATAAACGAAAGGGACAAGGCAAGGCAGGAAGCGGAAAAGTTGTCTGCCGAGGTAAAAGACCTTGAAGCTAGAAAGGCGGAATTGCTTAGACAGGTGAAGGAATTGGAACAGGTAAAGGCAAATATGGAGGCTCAAATTCAGGAACTTACCACTCAAAATAAAACCCTTTCTCAGGAAAATTTGAAAAAAGAGAAAATGCTGAATGCCGTTTACTACCATGTTGACAACTATAAAGCGCTTAAAAAGAAAGGCATAGTCGGAAGATTTCTCTTCGGCCGTCCCAAACTTAAAAAATTCAATGCCGTAAAGTTTGAAAAAATTGCCGATTTGAGGGAAGTTGACTCTATTACTGTTAGCGCCGAAGATGCAGGGTTATCAAAAATCAGCGCTATTTACGTTATGCCTTCTCAGTTTGTTAAGGATAAGGATTATCAGATAAAGGTTTCCCCCGACAAAAAGAGTGCCACAATATTTCTTATCAATCCGGATAAATTCAGAATGAGCAAGGTGTTGATTGCTTTAAGATAAATTTTTAAAAATTCTTGTTTTGAATGGGGGAAGTTTCCCCCTTTTTTTGTTTTTGTCCGGTTTTCTTTGCTCGTTTTAACAAAATTGATTTTGGTGTATAATGATTATGTAAAAAAAGACAAGGGAAACTAATGAGAGATTACAAATTAAAATTAATAAACTCTTTTTTTATCTACATTCTTTTAACCGTAATTTTCGGTTTGTATTTTTACTTTTATTTTCCGGCACATGCCTTTGTTTATACCTTTGTCTCTTTCCTTGCCTTTTCTGTAATTTTTGTTTTTTATATGAAAAACACATTACAGAAACTTTCTTTTTTTGTTAAAGAACAGTTGGATTCTCTCGGTAATTTTGTTGAAAAAGGGACTCCTTTTCATATCAAAGACCCTATTTTTGAAGAATTGTTTCAGGAAATTTCTCTTAAAAGTCAGGAAATTAAGAGAGTTATAAGCGATTTTGCCAAAACAAACGGAATTATAAAATCAAGAATAAATGATATTCTTTACTCTTTTGAAGAGTTGATTGACGATTACAGGAAATTTAACGAGAAATTTTTAGAGTTAATGGAAAATGTTTCATCTATTTCAAAGGAAAATTTGGATATTAAAGTTGAGGACAAATTGCAGTCTTTTGTAACTTTAACCGTTGAAATAAGTAAATTTAAGGAGCAACTTCTCTTTCTTGTTGAAAAGGTAAAAGAGATTGTAAACGATTACATAATTAGAACGTCGGAAGATGTGAAAAACGCCAATTTTGTTATCAAAGGATTTCTTTCTTTCAGTGAAAATTTGGTGTTAAGCATAGACAAAATAAGTTTGTTTTTAAACAATATCTCTGCTTATTCCGAAAGGCTGCATGAAGAAGTCAAGAAAATTGAAAAACATAGAGACGGATTTAGGGAAAGGGTTGGAAGAATTAGGGATAATTTTGACGGGGAAAAAGAATTGCTTGACGAAATTATAGGGCTAAACAGGACATCAAACGATGTTTTTTACGATTTGAAAACCGCTTTGATAGAAATTTCAAATTTAAACAAAAAGGCTTCTTTAATGTCTTTAAACGCTTTGATTTATGCGTCCGAAACCTCTCAGGAAAATAATAAATTTTCTTCTGTCGCCCGTGAGTTGAAAAAACTTGTTGAAGATATGGAAGGCAAGTATTCGGAAATAAAATCTTATTTTGAGAAATTGTTTGAGGCAAACGGCAAAGGTGCTAAACTTTTAACGGATTTTGAGACAGTGACTATGAATAGCAGAATTGAACTTTCAAAAATAGGCACTGATATTGAGCATTTAACTCATCACATAAAAATGATAGAGCAAAGTCACGAAAAGATTGTTTCGCCAATAGAGGAGAATCTAACAATTCTCGGAGACTTAAAAGAGGGAATTACCAACCACAGCACGGCAATCAAACAGGTTTTGATAGTTTTTAAGGATTATATTGCAAGGCTTGAAAAGGCTGAAAAAGATAAAGAGGCTTTTGACAGTCTTGTTGTTGCCACATCGTCTTTGCTTGATTATATCAACAACAATTTGCCATCATTAACTTCGTATATTACTGAATTATTTAAAAGTTTGAAGGATTTTGCGGCACAACTTGAAAATGCGAACGAAGCGGTTTTGGATTTTACGGAAGATAAATCCGTTAAGGAATTTGGTAAAATGCTTGAAGAGTTGCAGTTCAAAAGGCTTGAAAGTTTAAAAAATTCTATTGTTTTGCTTGAAAAGGCTAAAAACATAAAGAAAATACTTTAATAGAGGTGAATTATGTTTAACAGAGTGATTTTAATAGGAAGAGCGGGACAGGATATTGATGTCAGGTTTACTCCGGGGGGAACAAAGGTTGCGAAGTTTTCTCTCGCTACGTCAAGAAGTTATATGGATTCTCAGGGAAATTGGCAGGAAAAAACCGAATGGCACAATATTGCTTTGTGGGGAAGGCTTGCGGACAAAGGTGAAAGAATTGTCAAAAAGGGAAACCTTTTCTTTGTTGAGGGAAGCATTGAGTATTCAAGTTGGGAAGACCAAAACGGTATGAGAAGATACAAAACAGAGATTAGGGCGTTAACGCTTATTCCTCTTACTCCGAAAACTGCGGAAGCAATGGCAGGCTCAATGAATCAGCCGAATTCTTCTGTTTCGCAGCCGCCGGTTACCCATCAAGTTTCGCAAGATGATTTAAAAGAAGAATTGGACAATATTGAAATTCCGGAAGATGATATTAAGGATATTGATGACAATGACGTTCCCTTTTAGTTTTTGTCATTTTTCTTTGCCCTTGGGTGGAATTCAAAATAAATTTGTTTCAGTCTTTCGTTTGTAATATGGGTGTAAATCTGGGTTTTTGAAATATCGGCGTGCCCCAGCATTATTTGAACAGCCCTTAAATCCGCTCCGTGTTCAAGAAGATGGGTGGCAAAGGTGTGCCTTAAAGTGTGTGGGGAAAGTTTATGGGCTATTCCTATCTTTTTTCCGTAATTTTTCAAAATTTTCCAAAATCCCTGTCTTGAAAGTTTGTTGCCTCTTGAATTTAAAAACAGAAAATAACTTTTTTTATCTTTCAAAAGTTTGATTCTTCCGTCGTTTAGGTATGAGACAAGAAAATCGCAGGCTTTTTTGCTGAAAGGCACAAGCCTTTCCTTTGAGCCTTTCCCGAAAGTAATCAAAAACCTTTCTTCAAGGTTTATGTTGTTCATTTTTAAGTCTAAAAGTTCGGAAATTCTAAGCCCTGTTGCGTAAAGCAATTCAATCATTGCCCTGTCCCTCTGCCCGGTGGGGGTTGAAATATCGGGAAGGTTTAAAAGTTTTTCAACCTCTGTATCGGTCAAATACTTTGGCAGAAGTTTGAAAGCCTTGGGTGTTTCAAGTATTTCCGAGGGGTTGGATTTTATATAGCCTTCCGCGAAGAGAAACTTGTAGAAATTTCTCAAAGTTGATATGTGTCTTTTAATTGTCATAGGTGCGTATCCCATGTTGTAGAGGTATGCTACGTATTCGGTTAAAGTGTTTTCCTCAACCTTTTCAATTTTTATTTTTTTTTCTTCAAGAAAATCCGTGAAATGCTTTAAGTCAAAAAGGTAGGATTCTATGGTATTTTTTGAAAGCCCTTTTTCTGTTATCAGGTAATTTATGAAAGTTTCAATCATTTTTTAAGAAAAGGGGGATAAATATCCCCCGTGAATTTTAATTTAATAAATCAATTGCCACAAGGCAGGTTAACAATGCAAAATCTACAAGTTGTTTTATCTCAACATATTCGTTTGCAACGTGGAAAGCCTCGTCGTCCCCCGGTCCCCAGCCTACGGCTATAACTCCGTAAAGGTTGAGCGTTTTGGCGAAAGTACCGCCGCCCATACCGAAAGGTTCGGGCTCAAAACCCAAAACTTCTTTTGTGTTTTTCTGTATTGCCTTAACCAATTCGTTGTCAGGGTCAACGTCGTGGGGCTCGTTCCAACTCATGCATTCAATAGTGAATTTTCCGTTTTCCACCTTTGAGGCGCATTCTTCAAGTTTTTCAATTACCTGTTCCTTTGTCATTCCCGGCACCGTTCTTATATCCAAAAGTATTTCGCACTGTCCGGGAACAATGTTTGGCGCGGCGCCTCCGTGTATTTCCCCTAAATTTAGTGTCGGATGTCCCAAAACGGGATGCACTTTATAATCAAATTTCAATTTCTCGATTTCGCAGACCATTTTGGCCATCATGTAAACCGCGTTTATTCCCTTTTCCGGCGTTGACCCGTGTGCCTGTTTGCCGTGTGCGGTAACCTTGAAAACCGTTCTTCCTTTTTCGGCAATGTCTATTCTTTTCATGTTTTCGCCAATATCCGGAATAATTGCAAATGTGGGGTTTATAAGTTTTTCTTCAAGAAGGTATCCGATTCCGTAATCAATTCCGTCCGGGTCTTCCGCTTCTTCGTCCGACAATGCTGCAAGTTGCAATTCGCCTTCAAGTTCGACACCCAGTTCTTTCAATACCTCTCCAGCAACTATGATTGATGCGAGCGGACCTTTGTTGTCCAGTGTGCCTCTTCCGTAAAGTTTTCCGTCTATCTCCACAACTTCAAACGGGTCTGTGTCCCACCCGTCTCCCGCAGGCACTATGTCCATATGCGCCGCCATAAAAAGCCTTTTGCCGTTTTTGTCCTTTCCTATTTTCCCTATAACGTTAGGCCTTCCTTCCATTCTTGCAAATTCATCGTAGGGAATGTTATATTCGTCAAATTCTCTTTTAACTATGTTTGCAACTCTGTATTCTTCCCCCCTGAATTTCAGGTAAGGATGCTCGCTCAATTTCTCAGAGACAACGTTTACCGTTTTTTCTTTTACCATTTCCTTAACCAGAGAAACAATTTTTTCCCTGATTTTTTCTTCGTTTTCCTTAAAATGTTTTTTTATTCTTTCCTTTGTATCCATAACAAACTCCTTGTGAAGTATTCGCTTATAGTATATCAGATTTTTTTATGTTAATTGTGGACTGACAATGTGTGTGGTATAATCTCATTTGAAAATTTGCATGAGAGGGGAATAATGTCCGAAGAAATAAAAGATATTCCGATAGTGAAAAAAAATTGGATAAAAAAGCCGACATGGAGAAATATAGGTCTGTTAATAATAGTTTTTTGCCTTTATTATTTTGCAAAACCTACAAAGTTGAGTTTCATAATTGGCGGATTTATGGTTATTACCGGAGAATTGATAAGGCTTTGGGCGGCGGGGTATTTGATGAAGAACAAAAAACTTGTTGTTGTGGGCCCCTATGCCTATCTCAGAGACCCGCTTTATTTAGGTTCGCTTCTTATATTATCCGGCCTTTCTGTTACGGCAAGGAATTGGTATGTGCTTGCTATTGTTTTGATAGGATTTTTCGGATTTTATCTTCCAAGAAAAATCAAAATTGAAACCGCAAGGCTTGAAAACTTTTTCGGGGAAGAGTATGTTGAATACAAGAATAATGTAAAAAGCATTATTCCAAGGCTAACGCCGTTTAGAGACACCGGGGAAAAATGGGAATTTAAACAAATTTTTCATAATTCGGAACATGCCACGGGGCTTGTTGTCTTGTTGGCATGGCTTGCTTTTTACTATTTTTTAAAGAGGTAAATTAAATGAAAAAATACTACAATTTGATTATTCTGTTAATTATTCTTGCAAGCGGAATAGCTTGCTATCATTCTACGGGGATTGAAGCTCCTGTTTCGGTTGTTTCAAGAACCGATGAAAACAATGCAAAACTTTATGTAAGCAAATCGCCTAAAACAATGGGCGCTTATGACGATTTTTATCTTGCAAACAACAAGTTTGACGTAATAGTTGACGGGGGAATTTTAGGGGAGAGGAGACAAAATTTTCTTGCACCTACCGGCGGGACAATTATTGACATAACCAATATTTCCGTTGATGCTTTGGGAAACAAGTTGAGTTATAACAATGATAATATTAACCAGATTTTTCAAGTTGTTAACAATGATTTGAACCTTCCGGTTGCCTATACCGAAATCAAGGTTGATACAATTAGCGATGAATCCGCTTCTTTGGTATGTTCCGGTTACGTAATGGATAAGTCGGGGTTTTTTGCAAATGCTGGGTTTGCGGTTGATTCGGATACCAAATTAGTAAAAGATTTGAAAGTAACAACCATTTATTATATTGAAAGAAACTCAACTTATTTGAAAATGACTACTGTTTTGGAAAATACCTCAAACAAACCCGCGCCTGTTTATACATTGGGAGATTTTGTTTTTACGGGAGGAAATACGTTTAGGAGATTTGTCCCCGCTCCGGGATACGGTTATACGCCTATGCACAAATCTCATGGAAACGTGTATGCTTCTTTTGTGGCGTTTGAACAACATATTTCTCCCTATCAGGCATTGATTGAGTTTTCACCCGACGACGGTGTTGTTTTGTGTGATTTTGATTCTTCAAATCAGGCTTTTGAAAGAAGCGGGGGACAGTTTACTATTGTTGGAAAAGTTGGAAAGCCGTCTGATATTTTGCCTGCAAAAAGTTTGTTAACCTTTGAAAGATATCTTATCCCTGCATTGTCGCACAATATCTATACTGCTTTTTTTAATGCTATGAATGTTTTTGAAGAGGCAAAATCTAACCCCAGAAATTTTATGGTAGACATTGCCAAAATTTCTGGCTATGTAAATTATAATTTTGACCAGCAGAATATGATAGTGCAATTTGAGCAGATAATGCCTGCCAAATATTTTAATGGTAGTGAAATAATCAATTCTCCCGTTCCTGTTCCTATTATTTCGTATAGAACATCAAAAACGGGCGGTTTTAGTGTATTTTTGCCTGCCGGAAGTTATCAGATGAGGGTTTGGGGTAATGGGATTAAGGACTATGTTGAAAATTCTTATACCTTTTACGACCCGGGAGACCCAGATGTTGAAGGGGATGAGGTTGAGGAAGAGAGGCAGATAATAGTTGAACCAGGTTCCAAATTGAATGTGGGAGAAATTTCTCTTTATACAGGGATGACAGGTTATGTTGAGGCTGTTTCCAAAGACTCATCAGGAAACATTATTCCTTCAAGAGTATCGGTATTTTATAATGATTTGTCTCAAAAGATTAATTTCGGTGAGCAGGAAGAAGTAGAAAACGGAAGTTTA
>JAMOUY010000200.1 GCA_027067895.1 Acidobacteriota bacterium | reverse complement strand
CATATTTCAACATATTTGGATAATTTTCAGCCGACAAACATAACCTTTTCTTTAATCCCCTCTTTAAACGAACGGATTAAAAACAAAAAAGAAAGAAGGCTTAAACTTGCCGAGAAGTGCCTCAAAGAGGTTGAAAATTTTGTGAAAAAATTAAAATTTTGATTTTTTTGCAAAATTGCGTAATTTATCAATATTTTTGTTTTAAGCCACTTTCTTTGTTAACCGGTATGTTTGCTCATGTTTTTGAAAAACGTTTGTTATAAGCCCATTTTAAAGGTTTGCTTTTTAGACCGATTTAATATTTTTTACAGTTTTTTCTTCATGTTTTTCACAGTTTTTTCACAGGGGCGGGTTTGTGTTGAAAAAACTCTTTGGTGGTATAATAATTGTAAAAGGGGATTTAGAGTGAATGAAATTTTACTTTTAAATAAGGTTTGCAAGACATACGGAAAAACCTTTGCTTTAAAAAATATCTCGCTTGGTTTTAAAAAGGGAATAATTGCGGGAATTGTCGGGCCAAACGGGGCGGGAAAGTCAACTTTGTTGAAAATAATTGCAGGTTATGTTTCTCCAAACAGAGGTGAGGTGCTTTTTTTCAACAAACGGTTTTCTTTTATGGAGAGGCAGAAAATTCTTTCCTATATGCCAGAAACCCTTGACTTGTATCCGGATTTTTATGTTTCCGAAATTGTTGATTTTGTCTTTTCCATATACGGAGAAAGCGGGAAAAACCTTCTTGACGCCCTTAAATTGCATTCGGTTTTTGACAAAAAAATAAAACAACTTTCCAAAGGTTTTAAGCAGAGAGTAAAACTTTTTCTGTCCCTTTCGGGAAACAAAGAAATAATTCTTCTTGACGAGCCGTTTGACGGGTTTGACCCTTTGCAAATGAAAGAAATATTTGGGGTTATAAAAACGGAAAACGAGAAGGGAAAAACCTTTGTTCTCTCAATCCATCACCTTAATCATGCGGAAAAGATTTGCAATTATTTTGTGTTGATGAAAGACGGTGAAGTTGTGTCGTGCGGAACATTGGAAAGGTTGAAGAAAAATTACGGAGTTTTGGATTCATCTCTTGAAGAGGTTTTTGAAAGGGCTTTGTCGTGAAAAAGTTTTTGGTTTTATTAAAAAAGGAAGTTTTGCAGATTTTTCGCAATCCCGCTGCCTTGCTGTTTTTTGTCTTTTCTTCCCTGCTGTTCGGAAGCAGTTTTGTTGCGTCTCTTTCTCTGTATTCGCAAGCAAGTGCTAAGGCTTTGAGTGACTTAGTTTATGCAAAAAATTTTGAGCCTGTTTTGGGAATTTTTCTTCCCTCTTTCGGCGGGCTTTTTCTTGTTTTTTCAATTATTCTTCCATTTGCGGTAATTCCGCTTTTTTCTCTGGAAAGAAAAAATAATACTCTAACCCTTTTATTTCAGTTGAGTTATTCTTCTTTTGAAATTATTTTTGCAAAGTTTTTGGCGTCTTTTTTGGTAATAGTTTTTTCCTTTTTGATTCCTCTGTCCGGCATTGTTGTTTTTTTGCTTTTGGGAGGGCATATACCTTTCAATGAATTTTTTCTTTTGTTTTTCGGATATTTTCTCTATTCCCTTACGGTAGTTGCCATATCACTTTTTTCAGGCGCGATTTTTAATTCCGTTTCCTCTTCTTCTGTTGTCGCCCTTGTTTTAATTCTCTATTCTTGGATTGTGGATTTTTTAAGCGGGGTTTCAAATTCGGCTGTTTTAAATTTTCTCTCTTCCTTTACCTTAACCTCTCTTTTAAAGGATTTTGAAAGCGGAATACTTAATTTGAGAAGCGTTTTTGTATTTGTTTTGATAATTTTCTTCTTTTTATTTCTGACTTTTGTTGTTTTAAGCCCGGAGAAAAGGCTAAAAAAAGCGTTTGTTTTTGCTTTGATGCTTTTCCCTGTATGCTTTTTTGTTTTTAATTTTTCAAAAAGGATAGATTTTACCGAAAGTTTGAGAAACTCTTTTCCCCCTCAAATTGCGGAAAAGATACGCAAAATTCAAAACCTTTCAATAAAAATCTATTTAAACAAAGAAGATTCAAGGTTTTACGATTATAAAAAAGAGTTTCTTGACAGAGTAATTCTTGTCAATCCGGATATAAAAGTTGAATTTGCAAAGGGAAAGCAACTTGAAGAAAATTACGGAATTTTTGTTTACTGCGTAGGCAAAGGGGAAAAGAAGAAATGCGAAAAAACATACTCAAACAGTCCGGAAGAGGCTTTTATCATTTTATCCAAACTTTCGGGAATGTCTATTCCTATTGATT
>JAMOUY010000199.1 GCA_027067895.1 Acidobacteriota bacterium | reverse complement strand
GTTTTAAAAGACATTATTTACAAAGTTGAATGTGAAGTGGTAAACGGGAATTTAACCCTTGAAACAAACTCTGAGAAACTGTCGTCTGTTTCTTTTGAATCCGTAAACGGAAATACAAAAATAAGAGTGCCTTTCAACGTGATAGGAGATGTTGAGACGGATTCGCTTACATCAAAAGCCACACTTGTTTTAAAAGGAAAAAAGATTGTTGGCAAAAATCTTGAATGGCAGGGCGATGGCAACTGCGATATTGATGTTGAAACCGTTAACGGCAAGATTTTTATTGAAGGATTTTGATATTTTCTTTCTTTTTTCTTAATAAATTAAATTGACCCGTTATTTTTGTCGTGTTAAAATTTAAACGATACTTTTTTTGGGAGGACGGGGTTGGTATTTTTCAATTACTCAACAATGCAGATGGTTGTAAAAATTGTTTATTACGGGCCCGGTTTATGCGGAAAGACCACCAACCTTGAATACATTTACTCAAAAACCTCACCCAAATCAAGGGGAGAGATGGTTAGTTTGGAAACAGAAACAGACAGAACCCTGTTTTTTGATTTGCTTCCTATTGAGGTTGGAGTTATCGGCGGATTTAAGACAAGGTTTCAGTTGTATACCGTCCCCGGACAGGTTTTTTACAATTCAACGAGAAAACTTGTTTTAAAAGGAGTTGACGGCATAGTTTTTGTGGCAGACTCGCAAAGGCCGATGCTTGAAGCAAATATTGAAAGTTTTAAAAACCTTGAAGATAATCTTGCGGATTTGGGTATAAGTATAGACGACGTCCCGATTGTTTTTCAATACAACAAGAGGGATTTGAAAAATATCTGCACCGTGGAAGAATTGAATGAGGCTTTAAACAAAAAAGGCTATCCCTATGTTGAGGCAATCGCAATAACAGGGAAAGGTGTTTTTGAAACGCTTAAACTTATTTCAAAATACACGCTTCTGTCGGTTAGAAAAAAACTTAATCTTGAAGAAGTTAAAAAACACAAACAGGTTGTGGTGCCTCCTTCTCCGCCCAAGCCTAAACTTGAAGAGAAAAAGTTTGAAGAAAAGAGGGCGGAAGAAATAAAGGCAAACGATGAAGACCTGTACATTTCGGAAGATGAGGTTGAAGTTGAAGAAACGGTAAAAGCACAGGCAAAAGAAGAGATGCCGTCAAGAGAAATTTCCCCAAGCGATGTAAGGGAAAGCGTTGCGGAAGACACAATTACTACCCAAATGCCTGAACAAAAAGTGGAAAAATCCAAATCGGATGTTGCTAAACCCGTAGAAAAAGAAAAAGTTGTCAAAAAAGAAGAGAAAAAGCCCGAGCAACTTATTACGGTGAATTTTGATACTTCGCCTGCGCCTAAGGAAGAGAAAAAGACTAAAAAGAAAAAAGCAATTGATGACCTTGATGTGGACAACCTTCTTGCAGGGCTTGTTCCCACAAAGCAGACTTTTATTAAACAAACAAAAATCAGTTTTAATACTCAGGAATTTAAAAGAATTAAAAGTGTTGATATAAACCTTGTTTTTAAAGATGAAAACGGAGAAACGGTAAGAATTGAAGAATTTTTGATGAATATTGACAAAAAGTCAAAAACAAAGCAGGCTTTGTTAAAGATACTTGTTGATTTAATGTCATGACAAAGGCTTTTTTCCTTGTTTTTCTTCTTTTTTCCCAATTTCCTTCCTCATTTTTGAATGTAAAATCCTTTAAAGTTGATTTTGTTCAGAAAACCCAAAGCCCTTTTTTCCCGCCTATTGAGGATAAGGGATTTTTAATTGTTGACGGATGCAAGTTCAGGTTTGAATATACAACTAACGAAAAGAGAATTACAATCGGAAACTGCGAAAAGATTTACCAAATTAACAAAGATGACAATTCCGTGCTTGAATTTGATTATTCAAAAGTCAGGAACAATCCTTTTTTATCTCTCTTGCTTGACAGAGAAAAATTAAAGACAAACTTTATCATTCAAAAAGTTGAAGGCGAAAAACACTATTACAGGCTTATTCCCAAAGAAAAAGAGGAAGATATGCCTTTTACCGTTTTGAAAATAAAGTTGAATAAAAAAGAAGACAGAATTTTAAGCCTTGAAATTATTGACGAAACGGAGCAGAGGACAATCTACCAATTTTCAAATTTTATTCCTAATTTTAGGGCTAATGCTTCTCTCTTTAAGTGGAAGGAGGGTAAATGAAGAAAATTATGGTTTTTCTTTCAATGCTTTTTGTTTTAAATTCCTTTGCCGTAATAATCAAAGGCTCAATAATGGACGAAAGCGGAAAACCCG
>JAMOUY010000198.1 GCA_027067895.1 Acidobacteriota bacterium | reverse complement strand
GGTGGGTCTTGGGGTGACGCGGGTAAGCGCAGGCTCAAAAACAAACCCCGGCGGATACGAAATACATACCGACGCCTTAAAGCAGTTTGAGATTGCGGACGACAGAAGCCCCGAGGAAATTGCAAAAATGATTGAGGCAAAGGGGCTTGAGCCGGTGTGGAAGGATTTTGATAAAAGTTTCCTTTTTGAATAGGATTTTTTGCTGTTTAAAAAAGCGAGGTTTTAAAGTAAAATAAAAGCATGAGTAAAAGAATAAGAGTGTTAATTGCAAAACCCGGACTTGACGGACACGACAGGGGAGCCAAGGTTGTGGCAAGGGGATTGAGGGATGCAGGCATGGAGGTTATTTACACCGGATTGAGGCAGACTCCGGAGCAGATTGTGAATGCCGCCATTCAGGAAGACGTTGACTGCATAGGATTAAGCATACTTTCAGGAGCACACAACCACCTGTTTCCCGAAATTATGAAACTTTTAAGGGAAAAGGGGGCAGGGGATATTCCGGTTTTTGCCGGAGGCATAATTCCCGAAGACGATATTCCCTTTCTTGAATCAATCGGTATAAAAAAGGTTTTTCTCCCCGGCACAAAGATTTCCGAGGTTGTGGATTTTATAAACCAAGTGGTAAAAAATGGTTGAATTTTGCGTATTGGGAAGTGGAAGCAGGGGCAACTCGGTTTTTTTAAGGGTAAACGGCTATTCCTTTCTCTTTGACTGCGGATTGTCCTGCAAGCAGATAGAAAACAGATTAAACGAAATAGGGGTTTTACCCTCTTCAATTGACGCGGTTTTTCTGTCCCACGAACATTCAGACCATGTAAAAAGCGTCCATACCTTTGTTAAAAGATACAAAGTTCCCCTGATTACCTCTGAAAAAACCTATAAGGCTTCGGGGCTTTACGACAGGGGGGTTAAGGACGTTTTTTTTGTCAACTCCGGCAAAACATTTTCAAAGTTTAAGGGTATTGACGTTTTTTTTATGCCTATTTCCCACGATGCCGCAGACCCTGTTGGCTTTGTGGTGTATTCGGAGGATACAAAATTTGCCCTTGTTACCGATATAGGATATCCGACCGAATTGGTTGCCCATGAGTTAAAGGACTGCAATGCCCTTGTTGTTGAGGCAAACCATGACCCTCAAATGCTTAAAATGGGCACCTATCCGTGGGAATTGAAGCAGAGAATTGCAAGCAGAAAGGGGCACCTTTCAAACGGAGATTGCGCAAAACTTGTGGAAAGGGTTGTTTCGGACAAAACCGAGTATGTTGTCCTTGCCCATTTAAGCGAGGAAAACAACACCCCTGATATTGCCTTGCTTACGGTTTCAAGAATTGTTAAGGGAATGGATTGCAACGTAAAGGTTGCGGCGCAGGATTCTCCTACTCCTGTTTTCAGATTAAACGCATACACCGTGGATTAGGGGGAAGTATGAAAAAAATTTTGTTTTTTTTGTTTTTTCTTTTGTCGCTTAACGGATTTTGCTTTGAAATATCAATTTTAAATTACTATGACTCAACCTTCGGGGACTATATACCGCAGTCTCTTGAAGAAGTAGAATACTCTAACGGTTGTTTCTTTGTGGTGTCTCAATTAAGCGGAGTTTCGCAGGGAGACACCGTTTCCCTTACCGTTGTTTACCCCGACGGGACAACAGAAACCTATGAGGAGACGTCTTCCGTTGACGGAGACGCGGTTTACTTTAAAGAGGTTGATTTAAGAGGTTTGGGAAACTATTCGGTAAGTTTGACCTTTAAGGGAGAGACCGAAGAGGTTTCTTTTACCGTTATCCCCGACGGCACGGAAGACCCTTTTGAGCCTGACAATTACCCCGACAATGTCTTTTACCTTGAAAGGGGAAGCGTTATTTCCCTTTTAACCTCTCAATCGGATATGGATTATTACAGGCTAAAGGTTGACAAAAACGTTCATCTCAAACTTTCCCTGAATTCAGAAATTGATTTGGCTTTGTCCCTGCTTAAAGACGGCGAGGAAATCTCTTCTTCCGACATGGATTTTGACGGAAACGAAAGCGTTGAAGCCGACCTTGAGGAGGGTGAATACACCGTCCTTGTTTATTCGCCGGTAAAGGAAACCGGAAGGTATGTTTTAACGGTAAACGGTGATTTTCCTGTTTTCCTTCCCTTAAGCGATTTTGACAGAAACTTTGACAAAAGGGTTGTTGTGTCAAATTTAAGCAATGCGGAAGGGGACGTTGTCCTTGAATGGTATGACTTTTCGGGAAACAGGACGCAGGTTGACAGTATTCGCCTTTTGCCCTTTGAGACAAAAGA
>JAMOUY010000197.1 GCA_027067895.1 Acidobacteriota bacterium | reverse complement strand
TACTCAGTCACCGACATTTGCTCCTGTTATCAACGCTGGTCTTGCGCAGGCTGGAATTGAGGTTGGAACACCTGAATACAAGAAATTCTGGCTATTGGCACAGACAGTTATGGATGCAGCAGACCCGATTAACTATGCTCCGTATGTTTTAAACGGAGATATTTCTGGAAAACAAAAGTATGTTTTGATGCATGAAGCGATTGGCGACCAAGTAATTCCGAATATTTCGGGAGATGCCATAGCAAGGGCTTTCGGACCTGCTTTCCCGCAGATAGAGCCTGTTGTGAATCCGATTTTCGGTATGGCAACATCACCTGCCGGAGTTGCAAACGGATTGTATCAATTTAATACTAATAATCACGGATTCCTTTTGAATAACCATGACCCGCAGTTTACCTATGCAGGCCAACTTCAAACCGCAACTTACATAGGTTATTATCTGCAAACTGGAACTCCGGTAATTATTGACCCGTTGGCAAACGGCAAATCTATTCCTGAGGCTTTGAAAAACGCTGCGGCTGAAAGCGCAACCACGAATTTTTATCCGGTTATTGATGTAAATCATTTAATCCTTGTTAACTAATAGTGAGGTGAAGGTATGAGAAAATTTATTACTTTAATTTCAGGCCTGTTGTTATCCGTTATGGCATTTTCCGCAGGTTTTCAGTTAAATGAACACAGTGCAACCTATGCCGCTATGGGTAATGCAACGGTGGCAAATGCAAGAAACGCTTCGGCTATCTTTTATAACCCGGCAGGATTAACTTCAATGACGGGATTGAATATTAGTTTTAATTCAACTCTTGTATATCCCGAATCAAGTTGGTATTCCCTTGACGGAAGTTTGAAAACCGACCAGAAAAAACATTTAAACGTTCTTCCTGCGGTATATGTTACAAAACAGTTGAACGACAGAGTAACCGTTGGTATCGGCGAATTTTCCCAGTACGGCTTGCAGACAGATTGGCCAGCAGGCTGGCCGGGAACCGAATTGGCAAATAGAACATACATTAGAACATTCTATATTTCGCCTACTATTTCTTTTAAAGTAACCGATACTTTTTCGGTAGGAATTCAGGCTAACTATGTTCTTTCCGATGTTTTGATAACAAATCAGGTTAACTTTGTTGACCAGTTTGCCGATGTTGAAATGTCGGGAGACGGAGACGGATGGGGCGGAAGTTTCGGTTTTCAGTGGAATGTTACCGATAAATTTCACATAGGCGGTATGTGGAGAAGTAAAGTTACAATTCATTTTGACGGCGATGTTGATTTTGACAATGTTCCGAGACCATTTCTTCCGATTCTTTATGACGGACCTATTACCGCGAAGGTAACTCTTCCGCAAACTTGGGCTTTGGGATTTTCTTATCAGTACAACGAAAGACTTGAAATTGCTTTTGAGTTGTTTCACACCGATTGGTCTTCTTACGACAAACTTGAAGCGGTAAGGGCTAACGGCCAGATTTTGAAAAGCTCGCCTAAATACTGGAAAAACGTTGACTCTTACAGATTGGGTATCGCTTATAAAATCAACGATGAATTTACATTCAAATGCGGATACATCTATGATGAAAATCCTGCTCCCGATGAAACGGTTGAACCCACTTTGCCGGATTCTGACAGAAACGATTATTCCGTAGGCCTTGATTGGCATTTCAGCAAAAACCTCACTATCAGTTCCTATTTTATGTATGTACACTTCAATGACAGAACCGTTAACGGGAACCTTTCAGGTTTTGACGGAGTTTACAAGACTGACGCTTATTTGCTCGGTTTCGGGCTTGATTACAGATTCTAAAAATCTTTTTAAGCCCCCGCATAAAAAGCGGGGGCATATTTTTTAACAGGAAGGTTGGGATTATGAGTAAGAGAAAATTATTAATAGTGGATGACCACAAAGATATTTTAGAGGCATTAAATTTATTGCTTTCCGACAAGTATGATTTGTCCCTTGCTTTAAGCGGGGAATCTGCTGTTGATCTTATTCAAAAAAAGCAGTTTGACCTTGCAATAGTAGATTTGAAAATGGAAGGAATGAACGGCCTTGAAGTCCTTGAAAAAATAAAAGAGTTATCTCCCTCTACAAAGGTAATTATATTAACCGCTCATGGAACGATAGAGCTTGCGGTTACCGCATTGAAAAAGGGGGCGTCTGATTTTATAGAAAAGCCTTTTCAGGTGGACAAACTGCTTATTACAATTGAAAATATCTTAAAAATGAAAGAGTTAGAGGAAAAAGAGAGAATTCAACGGTACAAACTTAACCTTGAAAAGAAAGAATTAAAATTTATAACTGAAAATAAAGATTTGAAAAAAGTTTTAAGAAAAGCAAATACCCTTGCCTCAAAGGCATCAAACATACTTATTAAAGGAGAATCAGGCACTGGTAAAGAGTTGCTCGGCAAGATAATTCATATAAATAGTGATAGAAGTGTCTATCCTTTTGTTAAGATAAATTCGGTTTTGTTGGAGCCGGAAAAGTTTGAATCAACTCTTTTCGGTACCAAGAAAAATCAAGGATTACTGGATTATGCCAATAAAGGCACTGTGTTTTTTAAGCATATAAATAGAATGCCTTACAAATCTCAGTTAAAATTGTTTGATTTTTTAAAGAATGATATGACATATTACGGCAAAAACGGGACTATTAAAAAGTATGATTTAAAAATTATTGTCAGCACAACCGAAAATTTTAACGAACTTGTAGACACTGGTAAATTTCTTGAAGAACTTTACTATCTTTTAAATATTCTTGAATTTGAAATCCCACCTTTAAGAATGAGGCGCGAAGATGTAATGCCTATTGCAAACTATTTTCTTGATAAATACAGCAAGGAAGTGAATAAACAGTTTAAAGGCTTTACCATTGAGGTGGAAAGAATTTTTCTAAAATACGATTGGCCGGGAAATGTAAGGGAACTTGAAAATGTTGTTGAAAGGCTTGTTTTAATGACAAACAGGGTGAATGTAGGGTCAAAATATTTACCGCCCGGAATGAAATACAACAAACGTTCGCCGGAAGTTGTGTTAAAACTTTATACCGAAAAGATGGAGGAGGCCGAAGAGGCTCTTATAAGATATACCCTTGATAAATACAATGGGAATATTATGAAAGCCGCCAATGCCATGGGTATTACAAGAGCAACTTTGTATAACAAGTTGAAAAGGTATAAGTTGGAAAAATAAAAACCTTTTTAAGGAAAAACTTAAATGGAAATAAAATTACCTTACAATGAGGAAGCGGAAAGAGGGGTTTTGGGCGCTCTCTTTTTAGACCCGGAAAATATCTTCAAAATTAAACATTTGCTTAGGCCGGAAGATTTTTATTTGACCGCTCATAAATTTATTTATGAAAAAATACTTGAAATCTTTGATGAAGGAAAAACGTTTGATTTAATTACGGTTAAAAACAGACTGAAAGAAGAAGGCAAACTTGAACAGGCAGGCGGAGACTTGTATATCTCTTCCCTTGTTGACAATGTGCCAAGTCTGAAAAATGTTGAAGAGTATGCGGAAATAATAGTTGACAAAGCAAAGGTAAGAAAATTGATGGCAATAGCGGAACAAATTCTCGTTGATGGGAATAAAGGCGTAAACTCCAAGCACTTGATAAGCGTTGTGGAAAAGGATTTGTTTGAAGTTGCTATTGGAAGAGACAAGGATATTTTAAAGCCTCTAAGTGAAGGTATTGAAGATGTTATTTCTTCAATTGAAGAAAAAAGAGAATTGTTTAAAAATGACAAAAATATTCCGGGTGTCTCAACGCCTTTTGGCGATTTAAAAAAAATAATCCCGATATTTCAGCCGGGGGAATTGGTAATTATTGCGGCAAGACCTTCTGTTGGAAAGACAAGTTTTGCTTTGACTTCCGCACTGGATGCCGCTAAAAAGGGAAATGTGGTTTGTATTTTTTCTCTTGAAATGCCTTTTGACCAAATTGCATTAAGGTTGCTCTGTATGGAAGGAAAAGTTAACGTAAAAAAGGCGAGAACCGGCGAATTAAACGAAGAGGAATTTAACAAACTGGTAGAGGCTTCAAATACTCTTGAAAAGTTGGATATTTACGTTGACGACAGTTCGTCTCTAACAGTTGGGGATTTAAGAGCAAAATTGCAGAAGTTGAGAATGGATACGGACGGTAGGCTTGACCTTGTTCTTGTTGATTATCTTCAACTGATGCATGAAAAGGTTTCTAAAAAAGAAATTGGCAACAGGGCATTGGAAGTATCTCAAATTTCAAGAGGGCTTAAAATACTCGCAAAGGATTTACATACTCCCTTTGTTGTTTTATCTCAGTTAAACAGGGCAATTGAACAGAGAAAAGATGCAAAACCCATGCTTTCCGATTTAAGGGAATCGGGCTCAATAGAGCAGGATGCCGATATCGTAATGTTTCTTCACAAACCGGCAGATGTAAAAAAGACATTGCCGGGGGATACGAATGATTTAATCGATAAAAAATTTGATACTCTTTCTCAAATAAAACTTATAGTGGCAAAAAACAGAAACGGGCCCATAGGAAATATTGATTTGTTTTTTGATAGTCAATATACCGTATTCTATTCACACGAAATTGCATTGTGAGGTTTATGTGGCAAGGTTTGTTTGCAGGGTAGGCACTCCGTCGGGAAGTGTTTTGCAAAAAGAGATAAACGCCGCGTCCGAAAGCGAGGCAATTTCGCGTCTAAAAGCATCGGGATTTCATGTTTTTGAGGTTAAAAAAAAGTTCTCTTTATTCGGAAAGGTAAAAAAAATCCCTGAAAAGCATTTTCTTGTTTTTATTCAGGAATTCCTTGCTTTAATTAAGGCGGGTATCCCTATTTACAACGGTTTGTCAATTCTTATCAAAAGAGTTGAAAACAGAAAACTTAAAAACGTTTTAAGCGAAATTATGGAAATGATAAAGGAGGGCAAATCCCTTGCCGAGGCTTTTAAGGAATTTTCAGACTATTTTCCGCCAATATTTCCCGGCATTCTCTATGCAGGAGAAAAAAGCGGAGATTTAGCCGGCGTTTTGGGAAATTACTTGAATTATCAAAAGGTAATGTTTTCCACCAAAAAAAAGGTAAAATCGGCATTTGTTTATCCCATTTTTTTAATTCTTGTTGCCGCTTTCGCCATAGGAATAATCGTGTATGTCGTATTGCCGAGATTTTCGGATTTTTACGCAGGATTCGGCGCACAGTTGCCTTTAATTACCAGAGTTGTTGTTTCCGTTTCAAAATGGATTGCAAGCCATGTTTTTTTGGAGATATTTACTGTTTTTGGGCTGATTGCTCTTCTCAGGTATTTTTTCGGGACTGAAAAGGGAAGGTTTTTCTATGAAAAAATGCTTTTGAAATTACCCGTTGTAAAAAATATTTGGAAAAAATACGTTACATCACAGTTTTCAAGAACACTTGCCATTCTTCTTGAAGGGGGGACGCCTGCCGTAAACGCTCTTGAAACGCTTGCCTATTCCAATCCCAGTAAAATTTTGTCTGCAAATCTTGAAAAAAGCATAAAAATGGTTAGAGATGGAAAATCTTTATCCGATGCTTTAAATGAAACAGGATTTTTTGACGGAGTTACCCTTGATATGCTGAAAATAGGGGAAGAAACAGGCTCTCTTCCCGTTATGCTCAAACAATCTGCCGAGTTTGAAGAAGAAGAGTTAAATACCGCTTTGGCAAATATAACTTCCCTTGTAGCCCCTGTTGTTTTGCTTCTTATGGGAGTTATAATCGCTTTTATTTTAATCTCTATGTATCTTCCTTTATTTGAAGTATCTGATATAATTTCATAAGGTTTGGAGTTGAGAATGCTAAACGGAGAGAATCTTGATTACAATTTGATAAAAACAATCCCGGTTGATTTGATGTTTTCATACAACTTTGTTCCCATCCGGGAAGAGGACGGAGTGCTTCTTATTGCCGTTGCAAAGGATTTTGATATTTCAAACCTTGAAAAACTTGAAAGTAAACTTGGAAAAAGAATAATTATAAGGCATGAAGACGAAGAAGAAATCAAGGAAATTTTGAAAAAAAGCGAGTCTTCCCAAAGGGCTCTTGAAGAGGCTTCTTCCGAATTAAAATTGCAGATTGTAAAAGAAACCGAAGACGGGGAAGACGTTCTTTCAATAGATTCCGTTGCAAAAGAGACAAGCCCGATTGTTAAACTTATTGATACTGTGATTTACAACGCATTGCAGAAAAGGGTAAGCGATATTCATATTGAAACAAGGGACGATTCTGTTGTTATTAAATACAGGGTTGACGGTGTTTTGTATCAGGCGATGGACAAAATAGACAAAAAGTATCACAACGAAATAATTTCAAGAATAAAGGTTATGGCCGAACTTGACATTGCCGAAAAGAGAATTCCGCAAGACGGAAGGTTCAAGGTAAGATTGAAGGGCAAAAACGTGGATTTCCGTGTGTCAATAATGCCTACAATTCACGGAGAAGACGCGGTAATAAGGATTCTTGACAAAGAGTCCACCGACAAAGAGTTGAAAGATTTGAATCTTGATGTTTTAGGCTTTCCTGAAAGGGATAAAAAGAAGTTGAGAAAATTTATAAAAGAGCCTTACGGAATGATACTTGTAACGGGGCCTACCGGAAGCGGTAAAACAACAACGCTTTATGCCTGTATTTCCGAAATTAAAACGGAAGAAGACAAGATTATTACCATTGAAGACCCTGTTGAATATCAACTTGAAGGGGTAACCCAAATTCCAGTTAACGAAAAAAAAGGATTGACCTTTGCAAAGGGGCTGAGGTCTATTTTAAGGCACGACCCGGATAAAATAATGGTGGGAGAAATAAGGGATTCGGAAACCGCCACAATAGCCATTCAGTCCGCTTTGACGGGACACCTTGTGTTTACCACAGTCCACGCCAACAATGTTTTTGACGTTTTGGGAAGGTTTGTTCATATGGGAATAGACATTTACTCATTTGTTTCTGCATTAAACTGTATACTTGCGCAAAGGCTTGTCAGAAAAATATGCCCGCATTGTAAATACGAAGTGAAAATTGACGCTCAGACATTGATTGAATCGGGTTTAAATCCTGAAATTTACAAAGACAAGGTTTTTTACGACGGCAAAGGCTGTTTTGAATGCAACGGCACGGGCTATATGGGAAGAACGGTTATATCCGAATTGCTTGACTTATCCGACGAGATAAGGGAGTTGATTATAGACAGGAGACCGGCGAGGGAAATTAAAAAGCAGGCTATTGAGCAGGGAATGAAAACTTTGAGGGAATCCGCGGTTGAAAAAGTTTTGCAGGGGATTACGTCTTTGAGAGAGATAAACAAGGTAACCTTTATAGAGTGATTGTATGAAGAAAGAAACTGTTTTTTACATAGGAAACGAAAATTTTTATCTGATAGACCAAAATTTGAATGCAATTTATTCTATCAGAAATGAGGGATTGTTTGATTCCCAAAACCTTAAAAGACCTATTCCTGACGAAAATGCCTTTTCTTCTCTTTTGAAACAAGTTAGAGAAAAATATTCCTTCAAAACCGTTATTCTTTCCGACATATGCTTTAATGCCGGAATATTGAACGTTGAAAATTTTCCGCTAAGCCGTGTAAAAAGAAACGAGGTTTTGGCTTGGAAACTGAAAGGAGTGCTTCCCTATTCGGTGGATTCCTATTCCTTAAAGTATTATCTGACAGGCAAGGAATCTCTTCTTTATTATGCATTGCCGATTACCATAGCGGATTCTTTAAATTTGAGTTTTGAAAAAATCGGATTCAAATGCTGGGATATAATACCTGAGTCGGTGTTTATAGGAAATTTTTTGCCGGAAAAGGAAGAGTATGTTTTATTGTTTATTGTTAGAAAACAATATTTTTCGGGAGTTTTATTTCATAAAAGAGTCCCTGTTTACGTCAAAATAAGGAAAAGGGTTAAGGCTATTCCTCTTCAAGAGGAGATAAAACTTGTTGAAAATGTAATAAAGGAAAACCTGAAAATTGAAAAATTCAGCAGAATGATTTGCTCAAAAGAAGATATTGAAGGATTTGGGAAAATATTCAAGGGGTTTGATTTTGAATATTAATTTTAGTACAAAGCCTTGCGTAGGCAAAAGGGAAAAAATTTTAAAAATTTACTTGCCTTTCTTTTTAATCATTGTTTTAACCTTAGTTAATTTATCGGTTTTTCTTTATTACAGGCTTGAAAACTCTTCTTCTCACGGAAAGATTGACAAACTTAAAAGAGAAATTTCAAATTACAACAAAAAAATCGCTTTAAATTTGTCCGATTTAAAAAAGGTTAAATTTAAGCAGTTTAAAAAAGAATACGCTTTTTACTATTCAATGTCGGTAAAAAGAAAATTAAGTTGGGCGGACTTGTTCGAGAGGTTTGAAAAGATTTTACCGGAAGATGTAAAACTTGCAATGATTTCGCCGAAAGTGGAAGGAAAAAAAATCCTTCTTTCCATATCTGCCGAGGCAAAGAGCAAAGAAAGCGAGTTGAAATTTGTTGAAAACCTTGCGAAAAACAAAAAATTTGCGCATCCTTTTATTGAGTATGAATCTCTTGACCCTTCCGGCAGTTTGAAATTTTCTATTTCGGTTGAATACAGGATAGGCAAATGAGAAATTTTTTAGATTACATAGTTGAGCATAAAAAACTGTTTTTAATAATGTTTGGGTTGTTAATTGCTAATATTTTGTTTTTTTCATTTTTTACAATGAAAGAATACAATCTATATCACAATACCGAGGCTGAAATAAAAAAAGTTGAGAAAGAATTAAAACAAACGAAAAAGAGATATTTTCAACTTTCATCTGTTGTGAAAAATGTAAAAGAGGCTAAAAAAACCATTGCCAATATTAAGAAAAAGAAGTTGAGAATTCTTGAAGATGATTTTCCGAGGTTAACAGGCAGGATATACGACATTTTAAAAAGCCATGACGTTATTTTTCAGCATATTTCTTACAACAAAAAGAAATTAAAAGGACTTGGCATAATAAAAATCGTTATTCACA
>JAMOUY010000196.1 GCA_027067895.1 Acidobacteriota bacterium | reverse complement strand
CCGTTCATATTTGTGTCAACACAGTAAATCCATCTGTCAACTTCCTTGCCGTCTTTGTCTTTTATCTTTCTTTTGAAAACAACGACAGCCCATTGGTCGTCGTATTTGCCGTTGTTGTTGGGGTCTTTGACTTCGGAATTTTTAAACCGGGATTCCTTTAAAATTCCTATGTAAAATTCGGTTTTGTCGGTTACCCCGTCCAATTTGTCAAGGTTTGCAAGGAAAATATCGCCGTCTTTCAAAGTCCAGTAGGTTTTTCCGTCTTTTTCCTTTTTCTCCGCCTTTTTCAGGGAAACATCGCCCTCCCCTGTAAAATCCTGCACGTCTATAACCTTAACCTCTCCGGTTGAGGTTTTTCTCAACCCGGGCACCGCAACGTCAACCCCCGTATCAAGTATAAAAACCACAACTCCCCTTCCGTCGCAGTCGGGGTTTTTCTCAATAAACTGCTTTGCCCCTGTTGTCGTTGTGGATAAAAACTCGTAAACATCCGACGCAAAAATCCCGAATGAAAACAAAACAAAAACAAAAAACAAAACCGCAATTTTTCGCATAGAAACTCCTTTCAAACTTTTATTCATCTCTATTATAAAACACACTTTAACTTAACAATTGAAATATCTTTCATAAAAAAACAAAAAAGGCACGGATTTTCCCGTGCCATAAAATTTTCTATTTCAACCAAACTTTTTTTAATAAACCTTGCCCGTCACTCCAAGCATTTCGGAATTATCGCCATTTCCTTTAATCATCACCCCGATAATAGGCTGAGTGGATTCTATTAAAATATAGCCGTTTATTGTTTTTTTGGTAAAAATGGAAGACAACGTGTCTTTAAACTGGCTAAAAGCATTTAATTCTACATTTCTCGTTTCAACAACCTGTCCGTCATCTTCTATCAGTTTGATACTAAGCAAAGCCTTTTCATTTGAAACGTTAACCAAACTAATGCCTGTCCAAAAATTATCTTCAAACGCATCGGGCAAAATCAATGTCGTACCCGATTTTACGCTTGCGGAAAGTGCACATATTCCTCCGCCGCCTGTCTCGTTGTTTACGGCACCGTAAACCGATTGAGCGCTTACAAGTCCGTCAGAAACAATTTCCATCCAAGATGCTTTACCTGTAAACTCGGGAAAATCATTTCCAAGCAATCCTTTAAGTTTTTCGCCCTGATTTACTTTAAGCACTTTTTCACCTAAAATATTCCCTTCGCCATCAAAGAATTTTAAGTTCACTTTTACATCTTTACTGTCAACATTGGTCAACACATAACCGTACCAAAACATTGAAGACTCTGTGGGAATATGAGCAAGATAACCGTGTGTAAAAACTTTGCTGTCCGAAACAATTGAAAACTTACTGTCATTTCTTTTATAACAGACAAACCCCGACAAAGCATTGTCATCGTCAAAAGGCGTGGGGTCAGGCGCAGTAACCTCAAACCAAAAAGACGGAAAATTAACTATTTTTTCATCGGAAACAAATTTAGAAATAAACAGCGAATCAGAAACATAGTCTTCGTTAATATACACTTTGCTTCCGTATGGGTTGGAAACACCGATGATGTTTGACCAAACGCTTTCTTCCGCAATATGTGGAAGGAAGATTCTGTTTCCCGGATTTTTGCCCGGCATAAACATTGCCGAATCCTTTTCCGAATCCACACGCCACAAGTAAGTTAATTCTTGGTCTCCCTCAATCTTAATTACTTTTACCTTTTTATCGGAACAATTTTCGGAAGAAAAACAAAGTTTGTTGAATGATTTCAAAACATAATCAACTTGTTTCAACATTTGTCCGTTTTCGTCAAAATAACTTATAGTCAAATTACTGTCCAAACCGTTGTCATTTATAACGCAAAGGTAATCGCTTTCCCGCGTGTTAAAGTAATCGCTGAAAAAACCCGGCGAATAACAAACAGGATTTTTTCTTCCGACTTTTATTTTTATTTTTCCGCTTTCAGAAACTTCTCCCTCATCGTCAACAACCTTTACGGTTGCATAAAAAACACCGCTGTCGGGATAAACCGTCTGCACGGAATCTCCGGTTAAAGTCTCCCTGTCAATTACTCCGTCATTGTCAAAATCCCACAAATACTTGGTTATATCCCCTCCGTCAGGGTCATAAGCCTCGCATTTAAACACAACGTCAAGAGGTTTTAACCCCGATGTTGGCGTAGCGGTAAACGCAGTTATTACCGGTTTCTGCTCTTCAACAAAAATCGCATGAACTTCATGGTCGCCATCCAAATCACAAAAAGTATATGCAGTCTGGTTAGGGCAAAAACAATGTGGTTTGCC
>JAMOUY010000195.1 GCA_027067895.1 Acidobacteriota bacterium | reverse complement strand
AAACGCTTTAAACGGAAACGCAACCTTCCCCACACTCGCTCAATTAACAGCAACAGGTTCAAGCTCTATTTTCGTTGAAGGACGTATGCCTTTGTCACCTCTTGACAATTCAAATGCGGTAGCGGACAAATCAGGACAGGGAAATCCCCTTGACTGCGCAGATGTTGATTCAGGCGGAACCGGATACATGTATGACGAACAAACTGGAGAAATCAGGTTCAACTCCAATGGAGACGACGGAGCCGGCGGACATTGGTGCCAATATTAATAGACTAATTTTACAAATTTTTAATCTTGGAGTTTAGTTGGTACAAATAAATACCCAAAGCGGTGAAATTCTTTTAAAAATCGTTTATTACGGACCCGGGCTTTCGGGTAAAACAACGAACCTGCAAAAACTTCACGAACTTGTAAATCAATTACAATACACGGAACTGTTCTCCATCAACACGATGGAGGACAGGACCCTTTTTTTTGATTTAATGCCTTTTGAAATTGAGGCATTAAACAGAAAAATTAAGTTTCAGGTTTACACCGTCCCCGGACAGGTGCATTACGACTCAACAAGAAGAATTATTCTCGCAGGCGCCGACGGAATTGTTTTCGTTGCCGATTCCCAATCCTCAAAACTATCCGAAAACATTCAAAGCATAAACAACCTGCATATAAACCTCAGGGCAAACAGGCTTGACATAAAGACAATCCCGCTTGTTTTGCAATACAACAAAAGAGACTTAACAGACATAACCCCTGTTGAGCAACTTGAACTCAAATTAAATTTCAGAAAAATGCCTTATTTTGAATCAATTGCAATAAACGGGATAGGCGTTGTTGAAACATTTGAGGCAATTGCCGTATCAACATTCAAAGATTTTGCAAAAAAACACAGAATAGTTAAAGAAGAAGATTTAAACAAAATTGTTACAAAAATCAAACAAGAAGTAAGCAAATTGAAAAACAAAAAAGAAAAGCCGAAGAAAGAAAAAGAATTAAGCAACGAAAGGCTTATGAAAATGATTTTTGAAGGGAAAACAGGCCAAATCAAAGACGAGGAAATACTAAAATCAGCACTTGAATCCTCGACAAAAACAGCCGAGATGCTCGCCGAAGTTAAAATTCTAAAAAACAAACTGGAACAAAAAAACAAAAGGCTTGAAAAACTTCTGAAAGAAAACGAATACATAAAAAAGTTTCTGGAATCGCTTTTCCAAAACGCAGGAATTCCGATTTTGACCTTTAACCTAAAAGGGAAAATAACAAATTGGAATAACTCTGCCGAAAAGACATTTTTATACTCGGTATCGGAAGCAAAAAATATGTCTTTCATAGAGTTAATTCCGAGAGACAACCTCATTGACACCCAAAATATGCTTAAAAAAGTCGTAAAAGATAAAAAAACAATCAGACAAAACCTAAAACTAAAAAACAGGGAAAACAAAGAAATAAATGCCAACGTGGTATTCTCTCCGATTACCATTGAAGACAACACAAAAACAGTCGCCATAACAATGATTATTTTCCCCGAATAAACCCACAATTTTGGCAATATTCTGATAAAATTACATTGATATGACAAAAAGGCAAATAAGTGAGAAGTTTATAAATTTTATTTTCAAGCATAAAGTTTCAGTGTTTATCGGTGTGCTTATACTCTCTGCAATCTCTCTATTCCTTGCCTTAAAAATTAAATACACAACAAGGATTACCGACCTTCTCCCCCCCGAAAACAAAAAGGTTGCAGATTACCTTTACACAATAGACAAATTGGGGCTGACAGACAACATAGTCGTTGCAGTAACCACAAAAGACGGAAAAGCGGACATAGACAATATTGAACTTTACTCAGAAATATTTATGGACAACCTTCAATCAAACGAAAACTTTGAAAAATTCTTCAAAGGCATAGACGCAAACATAGAGGAAAAACTAAACATGGTTTTTTCCCCGTTTTTCCTGAAAAGTTTGTGGACAATAATTCCACACCAAAAACTGCCGGAATTTTTAAACATTTTTTACCCCAATAAAATGGAAGAAATCATAAAAAAAGACAAAATGCTTCTTCAAACCGGAAGCGGACTGGACACCTTTATAACAAAAGACCCTTTAAACATACTGTCGTTTTTAAAGTCTTATTCAAGCGAAATGAAGGGAAAACTGAAAATAAAACTCATAAACGGATACTATTTCTCCTCGGACGGCACGGTGCAGATTATTTTCCTGAAAACAAAAGGCCATGCCGACAACATAGAATACACTACGGCAGTAATGGACTTTCTTTTTGAAACGGTAAAAAAGACAAACAAAG
>JAMOUY010000194.1 GCA_027067895.1 Acidobacteriota bacterium | reverse complement strand
AAAGTTTGAACAAACAATATTCTAAATTCTAAAAATCAACTTTTATATCTATCTCGGGAAATTTATACTTAAAACACCAATCGTAAAATTCCTGAAAAAGGTTGTCGTTTTCTTTTTTACTCAGCCAAACCTTAGCGCCGTCAGGATAAACCTTATAATAAAGCACTATAACAAACGGTTTGGCATACGTTCTCTCATGCAATTCTATAAAGAAGGGGGCATAATATTGCCAGACAAAGCCATTGTCTTTTTTATAATCCTTCAAAAAAGAAAAGAGAGAGTCAAATTCCCATGCATGCCTGTCATACTCATTGGAAAATTTAACCTCTTTTTTCATAAAACGTGCCGCAATAATTATTGAATATGCAACTTTTACCTCATTAAAATCCCCGTCAAAAGTCGGGTCTTCACTTACTTTAACCGCAATGGTTTTATCTTTTTTTTCTTCTGCCAATTCCGCAACCATGGATTGAATAGCCTTTCTTGCAAAATCGCTTCTTTCAGTATTGGGTTCAAGTATTAAAAACCTTGAAAAGGCAAGAATTGCAGGAATAATATAATCCATTTCATAGTATTGAGCGCCAAGCAGAAAATTGCTTGAAGAATGCTTCGGATTTAACACCAAGGTTTTTTTAAAGCAATTAAGCGCCTCTTTTTTTCTGTTTAACCGAATTAAAGTAACGGCTGCGTTGAAATATGGAAGATAGTTATTTGGATTAAATTCAATAGCCTTTTTATAATATGAAAGTGCTATCCGAGGTTTGTTAAGCGCATCATAGGCATTTCCTGCCTCAATACAAACATGTCCAAGCAAAGGACTTTTATACTGCAATGCCTTTTTTGCATAAACAAGGCTTTTTTCATAATTGCCCATTTCAAAAAGGGTAAAAGCCGCTTCACTCATAGCATTTACATTGTGAGGATTTAGTTTTAATACTTCTTTATATTTTTCAAGGGCATCTTTATACCTTCCCTTGTCGTGGTATTTAATTCCTTCCTCAATTAGTTTTTCTTCTTCCGGGCTTGAAGGCACAGGACTCAAAGATGGGGTAATTTTAGCCGCTTTTGTTTTTTTCACTTCCTTATTCTGAATCTTTTTTACCTTAGTTTGCCGCGAAACGGATACGGCGTTTTCCTTAACCTTTGTACTCGGTTTGTTAACACATCCCACCAACAAAAAAAACATAAATAAAAAAACTAATTTCTTTGACATTTTAACCTCGCCTTTTTTTTAATATAATAATGCAGACTGAAACATTGTCAATAATATAAGCGGAGAAAAAATATGGATTTTGTTGAAGAGATTATAAAATTCGCACTTAAAGAGGATATTGGACACGGAGACATAACAAGCGAAAGTATTTTCCCGGAAAACCACAAATCAACCGCGGTGGTAAAGGCAAAGCAGGATTTGACAGTATGCGGGGAAAGGGTTGTTGAGGGGTTTAAGAAATTCTTTCCCGAAACAGAGTTTGTAATATTCAAAAAAGACGGGGAAGAGGTAAAAAACGGAGATATAATTTACTCATTAAGCGGAAAAACGGTTGACTTGCTGAAACTTGAAAGAAGTTTCCTGAATTTTATTCAAAGGCTTTCGGGAATAGCCACAGCAACGAAAAAATTTGTGAAAGAATTGAAGGGAAGCGGGATAAAAGTACTTGATACGAGAAAAACAACCCCGGGAATGAGAAGCCTTGAAAAGTATGCCGTGAAAACAGGGGGAGGCTTTAACCACAGATTCGGGCTTTACGACGGGGTTTTGATAAAGGAAAACCACATAAAGGCTGCGGGAAGCATTAAAAAGGCGGTTGATTTATGCAGAAAAAACGTCCATCATTTAATCAAAATAGAGGTTGAGGTTGAAAACCTGAAACAACTTGAGGAAGCGCTTAAAGCAGAAGCGGACGGTGTTTTACTTGACAATATGAGTGTTGGGGAAATTGAAAAAGCGTGCGAATTGAAAAAAGAATACAACTTTTTTATAGAGGTTTCGGGCGGAATAACCGTTGAAAAACTTAAAAACTTAAAAAACCTGGATATAGATTACATTTCCTCCGGGGCAATAACCCATTCGGCAGGCATAGTTGACCTTACAATGCTTATAACTTAAGAATAAATTCCCCCTTAAACTTTCTTTATTTTTTTTCTGGTGTAAAATGTCGGTGTAATTTGAAACACGGAGGAGGATATGAAAAACAAAATAATAAAGAGAATTAAGGTAAAAATACTTGAAGACCCGGGATTTCTGGGCAAATTTGCCACAATGGTGGGGGAATTCGGCGCCCTTTTCGGTGAAATAAAAACGG
>JAMOUY010000193.1 GCA_027067895.1 Acidobacteriota bacterium | reverse complement strand
TGCCGTTTACACATTCAACCTGACGGGAAAAGACTTTCCCGAAAACAAAAACGCAATAAACCTTGACTCAATATGCGGCGGACTGGTTGAGGTTTTTGTTGAGCCAATACACACCAGAACAAATTTGTACATTATCGGAGGGGGACACTGCGCAACCGAACTTTCCGCGCTTGCCTCAAAATGCGGATTTTTCGTAATTGTGGCAGACAATAGAGAGGAATGGGTATCAAAGGAAAAACACCCCTTTGCAAACAAAACAATTGTATGCGATTACAGAAACCTGAAAGAAACACTGAAATTCAAGCCTCAAGACTTTGCGGTAATTATGACGTCAAAGCACACTTATGACGGGGAAGTGCTTGAACAACTTCTTGAAACAGAGCTTGCATACACAGGCATGATGGGAAGCCCCCACAAAGTCAGGGAGATTTTCAACCAATTGATTGAAAATGGAGTGCCGAAAGACAAACTGAAAAAGGTTTACGCCCCGATAGGCTTTCCCATAGACTCAAAAACCCCCGCTGAAATTGCGGTTTCCATAACAGCGCAACTAATAGCCGTTAGAAACAACCTAAAACCAATTCGCTTTTCCTCAAACCCTCTTTTATAAACTTTCTAATCGTAATAATCGCTTTTGTATTTAACCAAAATCTCCGCTACTTCTTCTGTAGTTTTTGCGTCGTTGAGTTTGAGGCGGATGGATTTGCCGTGTGGAAGGCTTCTTGAATACCACGAAAGAAAGAGTTTCATTTTGTGTTTTGCAAGGTTTTCCGGATAAAATTCAACAAGTTTCTTAAACTGCGCCTCAATTATTTCAATGAGTTTTTCAACCTCAACGTCCCTGTCTTCAAGAAGGGAATGGAATATCCACGGCTTTTTTATTGCACCCCTTGCAATCATTATTCCGTCGCATTTTGTTTCAAGCATTTTTAAAAGAGTTTCCCTGTCAACTATGTCCCCGTTGCCTATAACGGGAATATTTAAACGGGATTTCAGGTCGGCAATCCAGTTGTAATTTACGGTGCCCGAATACATCTGCTTTCTCGTCCTTCCGTGAAAAAATACCGCCTGCGCCCCCTCTTCCTGCGCTATTTTTCCTATTTCGTTGTAAACAAGGGAATTCTCATTCCAGCCGGCCCTGATTTTCACCGTTAAGGGAATGGAAATAGACTTTCTTACCCTTTTGATTATTCTGCCTGCAAGGGGCAAATCGTTTAAAAGTGCCGACCCTCCGCCGGTTTTTGTTACGTTTTTTGAAGGACAGCCCATGTTTATGTCCAAACCGTCGGCGCCTATATCCTCAATCATTTTTGCAGCCATTGCCATTCTCTCCGGGTCTTTCCCAACAATCTGAAAAAAGATAGGCCTTTCCTCTTCCTCAAACCTTAACATCAGTTTTGTTTTTTCGCATCCCCTTGTCAATGCGTCGGAAGAAATCATCTCGGAAAAGACAAGCCCCACTCCGCCGAATCTTTTTACAATCTGCCTGAATATGCTGTCGCTTATGTCCGCAATGGGCGCGAGAAAGGTTGGCGGAGATACATTTACGTTTCCTATTGAAAGTGTTTTTTCCTTAAATTCCCTGATTTTATCCACTTTTTATCCCAAAATTCAATACCTTCTGTTTAATTCCCAATTCCATGCGGTTTTTATTATAAATTCAATGTCGTTGTGTTTTGGGGAAAAGTTTAAACCGGACTTTATCTTTTCCGAATCGGCAACCAAAACGGCGGGGTCGCCTTCCCTTCTTTCAGCGTTTTCAACTTTAAAGTCTATTCCGGTTATTCTCTTTGCGGTGTCTATAACCTCTTTAACCGAATAGCCAATACCGTATCCGCAGTTGAAAACATCGCTTTTCCCGCCGTCAAGCAGGTATTCAAGGGCTAAAAGGTGCGCCTGTGCAAGGTCGTTTACGTGTATGTAATCCCTTATGCAAGTGCCGTCAGGCGTGGGATAGTCGCTGCCGAATATTTTAATGCTTTCCCTCTCCCCCTTTGCCGTTTTCAAAACAAGGGGGATAAGGTGGGTTTCAGGGTTGTGGGACTCCCCTATCAACCCTGACGGGTCGGCGCCGGCAGCGTTGAAATACCTTAAAGCAACATAGTCTATGTCTCCGCTTTCGGACAGGTTTTTCAAGGTTTTTTCAACCGCAAGTTTTGTCTCCCCGTAAGGGTTTATGGGTAAAAGAGGGAAATTTTCCTTAATTGGCGTTTTTGAAGGGTTGCCGTAGACTGCGGCTGTTGAAGAAAAAACAAGTTTTTTTACCTTAAATCTCTTCATTACCTTTAAAAGATTAAGGGTACCTGCGA
>JAMOUY010000192.1 GCA_027067895.1 Acidobacteriota bacterium | reverse complement strand
CAGTTTCTTGAACAGATGGAAAAGCCCGACGTTGATTTGATTGAAGGGCTTTCGCCCGCAATTTCAATTGAACAGAAAACAACTCACAGAAATCCCCGCTCAACGGTTGCAACCGTTACCGAGATTTACGATTATTTGAGAATTCTCTTTGCAAGGGCGGGCGAACCCCATTGCCCTTCCTGCGGAAAACCCGTTGAGAGACAGAGCGCTTCCGAGATTGCGGAGAGACTGTCTCTTCTTCCGGAAGGAACGAAAATAACAATTGCCTCTCCGCTGGTAATAGGCAAAAAGGGAGAGTATAAAAATCTCTTTAAGGTTTACCTTCAAAAAGGGTTTACTAGAGCCTTTGTTGACGGAGAATTGGTTTCGCTTGAAGATGCGCCTGAACTTGATAAAAACAAAAAACACTCAATAAGCCTCATAATTGACAGGGTGAAAGTCAGTCCCGAAAACAGAAGCAGAATAGCGGATAGCGTTGAACTTGCCTTAAAACTCTCGGAGGGGCTTGTTGAAATCCACAACCATTCGGAAGGGAAAACCGAAACCTATTCGGAGCACTTTGCCTGTCCGCAATGCAACATAAGTATTCCTGAAATTCAGCCGAGAAATTTTTCTTTCAATTCACCCCACGGCGCATGTCCCACCTGCCACGGGCTTGGGGTATTGAAAGAGTTTGACGAGGATTTAATTGTTGACGAAGACAAATCCCTGAAAGAGGGGGCAATTATTCCGTTTAAAAATCCCGATTTGAGAATGAGAGGCGGGGTTTTAAAGGCTTTGTCTTACGAACTTCTTTTTGATTTAAACGAAAAGTTTAAAAATCTTCCTCAACACATACAAAAAATTATACTTCACGGATACGATAAACCAATCAGAATGCATTACGGGAAGTATTCTTACACAGTTTTTTACAAAGGGGTAATTCCGTATTTAAAGGAAAGGTTTGAAGAGACAAAGTCAATGTATATTAAAGAGGAGTTAAACAAATTTACCGCAGACAAAGAGTGCCCGTCATGCAGGGGAATGAGGCTTAAACCGGAATTCCTTTCAGTTTTGATTGACGGGAAAAACATAATTGATTATACAAAACTGTCCGTTGAAGAGGCATTAAAGGTTTTCTCAAACCTGAACTTAAATCAAAGGCAGAAGGTTATTGCCAACAAGGTGTTAAAGGAGATAGTTGACAGGCTTTCTTTTTTAAACAACGTCGGGCTGGGGTATCTAACCCTTGACAGGACTGCCGGCACTTTAAGCGGGGGGGAAAGCCAGAGAATAAGGCTTGCAACACAAATAGGCTCAAAACTTACGGGAGTAATTTACGTTCTTGACGAGCCTTCAATAGGGCTTCACCAGAGGGACAACGACAAACTTATAGCAACATTGAAGGAAATGAGGGATTTGGGAAATACGGTTATTGTTGTTGAGCATGACGAGGACACAATACTCAATGCAGATTACGTAATTGATTTGGGGCCCGGTGCGGGAGAGCACGGCGGAGAGGTTGTTTATGCGGGGCAGGTGAAGGGGCTTTTAAGGAGTAAAAAAAGCCTTACGGGGAGGTATCTGTCCGGAAAAATGAAAATTGACATTCCCGAGAGGAAAAAACCGAAAGGCTTTATAACGGTTAAGGGGGCGTGCAAACACAATCTCAAAAACATAGACGTTGCCTTTCCGTTGGGGGTGCTTACGGTTGTAAGCGGGGTTTCGGGAAGCGGGAAAAGCACCCTTGTTTACGAGGTTTTGTCAAAGGCGATGCAGAGGCTTTTAAGGGGCAAAAGCATAAAATCCCTTCCTTTAAAGGGGATTAAGGATTACAAAAAGATTGACAAGGTTATTATAATTGACCAGTCCCCCATAGGAAGAACGCCTCGCTCAAACCCGGCAACATACACCGGGGTTTTTACCTATATCAGGGATTTGTTTTCAAAAACCGAACTTGCAAGGGCAAGGGGATATAAGCCCGGAAGATTCAGTTTCAACGTTAAGGGGGGAAGGTGCGAAAAGTGTGCCGGAGACGGTTTGATAAAGATTGAAATGCACTTTCTGCCCGATGTTTACATAACCTGCGAAGCCTGCAAGGGAAAGAGGTTTAACAGGGAAACCCTTGAAGTTACCTATAAGGGCAAAAATATTGCCGACGTGCTTGATATGACGGTTGAAGAGGCGCTTGAATTTTTTGAAAACATACCTTCAATAAAAAACAAACTGAAAACCTTAAACGATGTGGGTCTGTCCTATTTAAAACTTGGGCAGCCTGCGACAACTTTAAGCGGAGGAGAGGCACAGAGGATTAAACTTGCCAGGGAATTGTCCAAAAGAAG
>JAMOUY010000191.1 GCA_027067895.1 Acidobacteriota bacterium | reverse complement strand
CTTACGGAGAGATAACCGAAAAACTTGAAATTGACAAACAGGGATACCTAACAGCCGAATTGCCTCTAATTAGCGAAAAAACACTTTTTCAAAAAACATACTTTATTTTTCCATTCCTTTTTTCTTTCGTATTTTTAATCTTGCTTGGAATATCGGTTTATTATGAAAGAAAAAGCAATAATAGTTGAGGTTAAAACCCCGTCGGACGACAGAATAATCCAAAAACTACACCTGAACGAATTGGAAAGGCTTTTAAACTCTCTTAACATTGAGGTTGTTGAAAGAAAAATTCAAAACAGGTTTAAGATAAACCCTGCAACATACGCGGGAAAGGGATTTCTTGAAAGAATTGAAACGGAAGGAATTCAATACATTGCCTTTGACAACAAACTATCCCCCTCTCAAAAGAGAAACATTAAAAAAATCACCGATTTAACACCGATAGACAGGGAAGACGTTATTCTTCAAATATTTAAAAACCACGCAAAAACAAAAGAGGCAAAAATTCAGGTTGAACTTGCGGAACTAAAAACCCTTCTTTCGGAATTAAAGGGAAGAAAAACAAACCTTGCTCAGCAGGTGGGGGCAATAGGGGTAAAAGGCGGAAAGGGAGAAAAGCAGATTGAATTGGACAGAAGAAAAATTCAAAAAAGAATAGCCTTTCTAACAAGAGAGTTGAAAAAGATAGAAAAAAGAAGGGAAATGACCCACAAATCAAGGAAAGACATTTTCAAAATATCAATTGCGGGATACACAAACGCGGGAAAATCCACCCTTTTAAACGCATTGACAAAGGCAAAGGTTGACGCAAAGGACAAACTCTTTATGACGCTTGACACAACAACAAGGAAACTACACCTCTATGAAAACCGCTATGCTGTTTTATCCGATACTGTTGGGTTTATAAGAAAACTCCCCCACCACCTTGTTGCGTCCTTTAAATCAACATTTGCGGTAATAACATATTCGGATTTGATAATTCAACTTGTTGACATAACCTCTCCAAACTTTGAGGAAGAAATAGAGATTGTTTACAAAGAGTTAAGGGAAGAATGCGAAAACACACCGAAACTTCTTGTTTTCAACAAAATTGACCAAACAAACCAATTTCACTTAAACAGGGTAAAGGCGCTTTTCCCCCACGCGGTTTTCATATCCGCAAAAGAAAAAATAGGAATAGAAGATTTAAAGGAAAGAATAATCTTAAATTACCGAAAATGGAAAAACAGGCATAAATAAAGGCGTTAAGAAATGTTTGTATATACTTTTTTTCAAAAATACCTTATACTTAATCCGTTTGACTAAATATAGGAGATTTTATGGAAAAATTGGAAAAATTCAGACAACTTGGATTGAGCGAAAACACATTACTCGCACTGAAAAAAAAGGGCTTTGAAGAGCCTACCGAAATTCAGGAAAAAGTGATACCTATTCTTTTGCACGAAGATATAAACGTAATAGGACAGGCACAGACGGGAACGGGAAAAACCGCGGCTTTCGGGCTTCCTTTGATTGAAAAGTTAAAAGGCGGTTCAAAAAAGGTTCAGGCAATTATTTTAACCCCAACAAGGGAACTTGCAATTCAGGTTGCAGAAGAAATCAACTCTTTAAAGGGAAGAAAAAGGCTTCACATTGTCCCCATTTACGGCGGACAGTCTATTTCCGAGCAGATAAGAAAACTTAAAAAGGGAATTGACATTGTTGTCGGGACACCGGGAAGAGTGCTTGACCATTTAAAAAGAGGGACTTTAAAACTTGACGAAATCAAATACTTTATTCTGGACGAAGCGGACGAAATGCTTAACATGGGATTTATTGACGACATTGAAGAGATTTTAAGGCATGCGCCGAAAAATAAAAAAATGCTTCTCTTTTCGGCAACAATGCCAAACAGAATACTTAAACTTGTTGAAAAATACATGGGCGAATACAAAATTATCAGAATAAAAAAGCAGAGCGAGACAACAGACCTTACCCATCAGATTTACTTTGAGGTTGCAGAAAGGGATAAGTTTGAGGCTTTGTGCAGAATAATTGACTTTGAGCCTGAATTTTACGGGCTTATATTCACAAGGACAAAGGTTGAGGCAGACAGGGTTGCGAACAAACTTGTTGACAGAGGATACGATGCGGAATGCCTTCACGGAGACATATCGCAGTTTCAAAGGGAAAGAATTATCAGAAAGTTTAAAAAGAGACACATAAACATTCTTGTTGCAACCGACGTTGCGGCAAGGGGACTTGATATTTCCGATTTAACGCACGTTATAAACTACTCTATTCCCCAAAACCCCGAAACCTATATTCACAGAATAGGAAGAACG